>JBBQGO010000169.1:0-5800 GCA_038323125.1 Pyrinomonadales bacterium | reverse complement strand
GCATTAGGTGCCACCGCGATGTTGGACATATGCATTAGCCAGATGGGGACAGACCCGGGAGAAGAGGGATGAACGAAGAAAACGAAAAGGCCCAGCCACAGAAAGACAACGAAATCGAAAAGAAAGGATCGACAACGAAGCCCCGAGCTTACGGCGTTAAGCTGGTCTTGCTTGTGGCATTCGCATCGTTTGCCGCTGCTATCCTCGGGCTCGCGCTTCTCACAAATATCATGGAGCGCAAACAGGAGGGTGAGAATCCGTTCTTTCGCGTGGTTGAGCTGACAGATGATATTGATGACCCCGCGATCTGGGGCAAGAACTTTCCGCTGCAGTACGACAGCTATTTAAGGACCGTCGATCAGAAACGCACGAGATACGGCGGCAGCGAGGCAATGCACCGGACACCTACTGACGCTGACCCGCGTTCAATCGTTGCTCAGTCGAGACTCGAAGAAGACCCTAGACTGAAAACGATATGGGACGGTTATGCGTTCGCTGTGGACTTTCGTGAGGAACGCGGACACGCTTATATGCTCGAGGACCAGACATTTACAGAACGGCAGAATGTGTCCAAGCAGCCGGGTGCCTGCATCAACTGTCATGCATCGGCGTACACCGCGTACAAACGGCTAGGCGGCGGGGACATAGTCCGCGGATTTCAGGAGCTCAACAAGATGCCCTATGTTGAGGCACGCAAACAGGTCTCACATCCGGTCTCGTGTATCGATTGTCACGATCCGCTGACGATGCAGCTGCGGGTAACGCGCCCAGCCTTTATGAACGGCATCCGCCTGGCTAAAGCTTCACAGGGGGTGCAGAATTTTGAGGTTAACCGCGATGCCACGCGCCAGGAAATGCGAACGTACGTCTGTGGACAGTGTCACGTCGAATATTATTTCAAAGGTCCTGAGAAGGAACTTACGTACCCTTGGCAGAACGGCCTGAAGATCGAGAACATGATGGCCTACTACGACGAGGTCAAACACAACGATTGGACCCACAAACAGACAGGTGCGGGAGTTCTAAAAGCCCAGCATCCTGAATTCGAGATGTACAACCAGGGGATACATGCACGGGCGGGCGTGTCGTGCGCCGATTGCCATATGCCGTACACGCGTCAGGGCGCGATGAAGATCAGCAGTCACCATGTTCGAAGCCCCCTCCTCAACCTTAATACCTCCTGTCAGACGTGCCATAAAGCGAGCGAAGAAGAACTAAAATTTCGTGTTGAGACCATACAGGAACGTACCTACAAACTGCGCGGCCTCGCCATGGACGCGCTTGTCGATCTTATCAACGGCATCCGCATGGCGCGCGAGGCAGGAGCCACGGACGAAGCTTTGCAGGCGGCCCGCGATAATCAACGCAAAGCACAGTTTTATCTTGATTTTGTAGAGGCCGAAAATTCAATGGGCTTTCACGCACCGGCCGAAGCAGCACGTATCCTCGGCGAGTCGATCAACTTCGCGAGGATGGGGCAGGTAGCATTGTACGGCACCGCGGCGAAACAATAGTTGTATTCAATCCATCGCGCGAAGCCGCAAGCGCAACGCCTGGAGCTTGATAAAACCTTCGGCATCGCGCTGATCATGGGCCCCGGCGTCGTCCTCGAAGGTGACTACGCGTTCGTTGTAAAGCGAGTTTGGGGATCGGCGGCCGGTTACGATGACGTTGCCCTTGTAAAGTTTTAACCTTACCTCGCCCGACACATTTTCCTGCGTTTGATCGATCATCGAACGCAGGATCTCAGATTCCGGTGCGAACCAGAACCCGTAATATACCAACTCGGCAAACTTTAGACTTAGTGAATCACGCAGCCGCATGACCTCGCGGTCCATCGTGATCGATTCGAGGGCGCGGTGGGCGGCCTGGAGTATGGTCACACCCGGCGTCTCATAAACGCCCCGCGATTTCATACCGACAAAACGGTTCTCGACCATGTCGACGCGACCGATGCCGTGCTCGCCACCCATAGAGTTGAGTTTTGTCAGCAGATCGACGGCACCATGTTTGTCCCCATTGATCGCGACCGGCTCGCCCTTTTCAAACGTCAGCGTTAGCTCCTCGGCCGTGTCCGACGCTCGCTCGGGTGATCTCGAGAGCAGAAAGATGTCCTCAGGCGGCGCGGCCCAGGGGTCTTCGAGTATCCCGCCCTCGTATGAGACATGCATAAGGTTGCGGTCCGATGAGTAGGGCTTTGCGGCAGTCGCCGTAACCGGAATATTGTATTTCGCACAGTAGGCGATCAGATCGGCCCGGCCCTTGAACTCCCACTCGCGCCAAGCCGCGACGACCGTGATGTCCGGCTGGAGGGCATAGTAGGCCAGTTCAAAACGAACCTGATCGTTCCCCTTACCCGTGGCACCGTGGGCCACGGCATCGGCACCTTCGCGCCTCGCGATCTCGATCTGACGTTTTGCGATCACCGGCCGGGCGAGAGCGGTCCCGAGCAGGTATACTCCCTCGTAAAGCGCATTTGCCTTGACTGCCGGCCAAACAAAGTCCTTAACAAACTCGTCGCGCAGGTCTTCGATATACAGCTTCGACGCCCCGGTCGCGATCGCCTTTTCTTCAAGGCCGTCGAGTTCCTCGCCCTGTCCCACATCGGCGCAATAGCAGATAACCTCGCAGTCGTAGGTTTCCTTGAGCCACAACAACATCGCGGATGTGTCGAGTCCGCCGGAGTAGGCGAGCACTACTTTTTTAATTGATCTCTTCATAGAACGCATTGATCCGCACTTTGCGAACTTCGCGACTTTACGTGAAAATGATTCTCACGCAAAGGCGCGAGGAACGCAAAGGGCCGTATCGGTGATATTCCGGTTCGGGCACACGATCTCCAATGACGAACGAACCGGGCAAACTCTGGGGCGGCAGGTTTACGGGTAAGGCCGATGAGGCCTTTGCCGCATTTAACGCTTCGTTCCGATTTGACCATCGACTGTTTGCGGCGGATGTACAGGCGAGTGTTGCTCATGCAAACGCCCTTTGCCTCGCAGGTGTATTGTCGGATTACGAGGCGCGTTCGATCACGTATGCGCTGAACACGATGGCGGAGGAGGCGAAGGCCGACCCTGAGGGATTTTTCGAAGGTTCTGACGTCGAGGACGTCCATTCGTTTATCGAGGGCAGGCTGATCGAGCGCACCGGCGACATTGGGCGTAAATTGCACACCGGCCGCAGCCGCAATGATCAGGTTGCCACTGCGTTTCGGATATGGCTGCGAGACGAGATCGATAATATCAACGCCTTGGCCCGCGATCTGCAGTTGGCATTGGTCGAACTCGCCAAGCGTTACAAAACGGCCGTGCTTCCGGGTTACACGCATCTGCAACGCGCCCAGTCGGTGATGTGGGCCCACTGGTGCCTTGCGTATTTAGAGATGTTCCGACGTGATCGCGACCGCCTTGCGGACGCGAGTAGACGGACGAACGTGCTGCCGCTCGGATCAGCGGCGCTCGCCGGAACAAGCTTTCCGATCGATCGCGGGGCGGTAGCGGCGGAACTTGGCTTCGACGCGGTTTCCGCAAATAGCCTCGATGCAGTGTCAGACCGTGATTTTGCGATCGAGTTTACTGGTGCCTGTTCGCTGATAATGATCCACCTGTCGCGTCTGGCCGAGGACCTAATTCTCTATTGCTCCGCTGAGTTCGGATTTATTGAATTGAGCGACGCGGTGTCTTCCGGGTCGAGCCTAATGCCGCAAAAGAAGAATCCGGATGCTCTAGAGTTGATCCGCGGAAAGGCAGGCCGCGTCTTTGGCCATCAAATGTCATTGCTTGCGACTATGAAGGGCTTGCCGCTCGCGTATAACAAGGACATGCAGGAAG
The DNA here is from genome assembly GCA_038323125.1 of Pyrinomonadales bacterium. GTDB lineage: Bacteria > Acidobacteriota > Blastocatellia > Pyrinomonadales > Pyrinomonadaceae > OLB17. The sequence goes on along the minus strand of JBBQGO010000169.1, from coordinate 1,970 downwards.
ATAAAGAGGCTGTTTTTGATACCGCCGACACCGTTAAGCTTTGTTTGGGCATCGCCGCGATAGTTCTCGGAAATGTAACGCTGAACGAAGGTCGGATGCGTGAGGCGGCTTCGACGGGCTATCTAAACGCGACCGAACTAGCCGATTATCTTGTAAGGAGAGGGGTTGCGTTTCGTACCGCTCACGAGATTGTCGGAAGGACCGTACTTGCCGCGATCGAAAAGGGCAAAGATCTCCATGATCTGACTATCGAAGAACTTCAGCAGTTTTCGCCATTGATCGAAAAGGATGTGACCGAACAACTCGGGCTGGATGCAGCCCTTAGCGCAAAAGATGTAGAGGGCGGGACAGCACCGCGACGGGTCGCCGCGGCGCTCGTCGCTGCGCGGGAGTATTTGAGTGATGGACAAAGCTGAGCTGATCGACAAAACCGGATGCAACGAATTGCTCCAGTTCCTTGGCGTCAGTATAGATGTAGCGACTGCCGAACATGTGGTGCTTACAATGGAGGTAACTCCGAAAGTGCATCAGTACGTCGGTATCATGAACGGCGGTGTTTCGCTCTATCTGTGCGAAACGGCGGCCTCGATAGGCGTTGTCGCCGGGGCCGACCTTACTAGTATCACGCCCGTCGGGATCGAAATAAATGCCAATCACCTTCGAGCGGTCAGCAAGGGAATAATAACCGTCGAGGCGAGACCTCTGTACCCGGGCCGCACGATGAGCGTCTGGAATATAGAGATCAAAAACGACCGCGGTAAGCTGATCTGTACGTCGCGGTGCACGATCCTAATGCAGAAACGCGCCGCCCTGTCGCCGTCCTCCGCCGATGCATAAATTCGTCCGAAATCTTATCACCGAGTGGCGGCAGTTAAATCTTCCCTTCGAGGGAGCGACTGTTGTCATTGCGGTGTCCGGCGGAGCCGACTCGGTCAGCCTTTTGCTCGCGATGGATGAGTTGAAGCGGATCGGGAAATTGGATCTGCGACTAGTCGCCGCCCACTATAACCACGCACTTCGCGATGGCGAGAGCGATGCAGACGAGGAATACGTGCGGCGTTTGACAGCGGAACGAGGGATCGGGTTCGCGACCGAGCGGGGCAGGCTCGTAAGTGAAGGCAATCTGGAACAAACGGCACGCAACGCCCGTTACGAGTTTCTCGACAAAGTCGCCTCAAACTTAAAGGCCCATTCCGTTCTGACGGGACACACCGTCAATGACCAGGCCGAAACGTTTCTAATTAACCTGGTCCGCGGCAGCGGCCCCGAAGGCCTGTGCGGTATGAAACCGGTTCGGCCGATGAACGATGAGGCCCCGAGCGCGGCAGATGGGTGCGAGGCCACAGACGACGACGGAGGCACCTCCGACCCAGTACTGTTCCCGATCTCACGACTCCTTGTCCGGCCGTTGTTAACCTGGGCAAAGCGTCTCGATACAGAGGGGTTTTGTCACGACAGCGATGTCGATTATCGTTACGACACGATGAACGAAGATACGGCATTCAAGAGGGTGAGAATTCGAAAAATACTATTGCCTCTACTCGAGGATATGAATCCAAAGATCATCGAGACGCTTGCAAACACGGCGACCCTGATGCAGAAAACGACCGAAGTTTATCTAAGGGAGCACCCGGCGCCGTTGGATGACGAATTGAAATTGGGTGGTCTGTTAAAACTGGATGAGCACGACCGCAGAGGGGCGATTCGGTCATGGCTGCGTCAACAACGCGGAACAATGAGGCAATTAGAACTGAAACATATAGTTGCAATCGAACGTTTGGTTTCGAGTACAAAGAGCGGCAGGACTGTCGAAATACCCGGCGGCAGTGTCGTCAAAAGCGGGGGCAAGCTCGTTTATAAAGAAAATTAGGTTGAAAATTAGGGTCCGGGCAACTAAAATCATAGATTGGCGTTTTTAATCGGCCGGGCGAGGGTGCATTGAGCACAACGCTGCGAAGGCAACTTTCATC
>JBBQGO010000168.1:0-5816 GCA_038323125.1 Pyrinomonadales bacterium | reverse complement strand
TTTTAAGACCGACCGCGACGGAAAGCTTACGAATAGCGAGTACCTGACTGAGCTTGAATTTGGCACCGAGGTAGAATTATTTAGCAGAGCGGATACTGCGGACAAGATGTTTTCAAAGTCCGAAGCCGAGTCGACCTGCGGCTCCGCGACACGCCGCAATGAACCATCAAAGGCTGCCGGCAAGCCGTGCGGAGTAAGGACGCGCCAGTTAACACGTGACGAACCGTTTCCACAATCGATCTACCGTGTCAAGGGCACTGCCGGCCAACCCGCGGTTGCATTTGTCAAGTTGGTCGTTCGGTAGGCCGAGCCTCGTCACTGGCCAACATTCGACTCGAGTTGAAACCATCTCCGTTACTTGTTTTTCATATAGCCGAACGCCATCGATGCGATGTCGTCGAGGGAACTGCCGTCGCCATCGCGATCTAACATGCTGGTCGCCATATCCATCATAGAATTACCCGACGATCCCTGCCCTCCCGACGCTCCTGCGAGGCTTCCCAGCAAGCCGCCGAGACCGTCGGCACCCACGCCCTGCTCCTGTTTTTGCTTACCCAGGTAGCTCATCACGATCGGAGCCAGAAACATAAGGATCTGGGCGACCTGGCCGAGGCCAAGGCCTGTTTTATTGCTGACCTCCTGAGCCACCTGGCCCTGCGCCCCACCGAGGATATGTCCGAGTATGCCTCCGGCGTCAGCCTGTCGCGGCGGAGGTGCCGCCTGGCCGCCGCCGAAGATCATACCGGCAAGACCGCCAAGATTGCCGAGTAAGCTGCCGTCATGGTCCTTTTCCAGGGCCTGGTTGAGATCCTGTGCCCCTTCGGGGGTCGAAGCGTTCGAGGCAAGGGCTCCCAACAATGACGGCAGCGCCATGGCAATTGCCGAATTTACTTGCGAACTGTCCGCCCCGACCGTGCTTGTGATCTGTTCGACCGCCTGACTACCCTCTTCCTGTCCAAGCAGATCCTGTAGTGAAAACATATTTATTGCCCCCTGTTTGATAAACTACTTTACTATTAAAAATATACTAGCACGCCCAACCTGCCTGCGAGTGAATTCAGCACAGACAATGACAATAGCCAGTCACAAGAGGATACCGTTCACCGCCGTGGCGTGCATTTCCCTACTGGTCGCGGGCGCGGCTCTAATGTGGTGGTCCATACCCATTTCGAACGCAAGCGGGCCATATCGTCATGTCTCGACCATTGCGGGGGCTAATGGCGAATTTGGCGAGCCGTTCGGTATCGTTGAAAGAGCCGGCTCGCTTTATTTGTCCGACGGGCAGCATGGAAAGATATGGCGGATCGATGAGGGCGTCGCAACGGTTTTCGCCGAGGGGCTGCACACACCGTCGGGCATCGCTTTTGACAGAGACGGAAACCTGATCGTAGCGGATACTGGTTCGCACTCTATAAGGTCGATCGAGCCGCGCGGAGGCTTAACAACGCTCGCGGGTATCGACGCACAACCCGGATCGGTAGATGGACCAACAGGCAGTGCGTTATTCAACGGACCGGTCGGTGTCGCGATCGGCCCGGCAAGTGAGATCTATATTGCGGACACATACAATGATCGCGTTCGCATTATCAAAGATGGCGTCGTCTCGACCGTGGCCGGAAGCGTACGCGGATATGTAGACGGCCTCGGCGACGCTGCGCAGTTCGATACTCCCTGCGGTATTGCGATCTGGGGGGAACGCCTGATAGTCGCCGATACAGGCAACGGCCGCATTCGAGTCGTCGAGCCGGACGGGCGGGTTTGGACTCTCGCCGGCAGCAGCGACCGCGGGTTAAAGGACGGATTACCGACGGCTGCGTCTTTCATACAGCCCATGGCGGTCGTCGTAAGTAGAGAAGGGGTGATCTTTGTTGTCGACGGCAACGCGATACGGCGGATCGGCGGAAGCGTTCTTCCATTTGTAACTACGATCTCGCACGAAAGGCGCGGTATTCGTGACGGTGCTGCTACGCGGTCCCAATTTAATCGGCCGTCGGGGCTGGCCCTCGACGCCTCGCACCGGCTGGTAGTTGCCGACAGCGAAAACCGCCTGGTACGGCGTTTTAGCCCAGCTAACGAGGGCTACGAGTTGACACCTGAACAGATAGCGGAGCTTCGCGATAAACCTGACGAGTTCAAGGCGCGACAACCGGGGCGTTGGCCATATGACCCGCCGGACGTCAAACGCGACATCGCCGGAACACTGGGCGAAATACGCGGCGAGATCGATAGCGCAGGCCCGGTTTGGTTTCACAACGGGCTCGACATAGCCGGTGCGTACGGCGAGACGGCTCGATTCATGCGCGATGATAAGGTGCTGCGGCCAATGGCGGCTGAGAACTTTGGAACGCTTCGCGAACTGCTGCGGCTGCCTGAACTCGGGTACATTCATATTCGTCTGGGCCGCGATATAAGCGACAAGCCATTCGAGGACCTGCGGTTTCACTTTGCAAGTGACGGTTCGGGAAAGCTGACGAACGTCCGAGTTCCGCGCGGTTCTGTCTTTCAGACCGGTGAACCCATCGGAACATTGAACGCAATGAACCACGTGCATCTGATCGCCGGCCGCAGCGGTTCAGAAATGAACGCGCTGGACGCTTTGATCCTACCGGGCCTGACGGACACCCGACCGCCTGTCATCGATAACGTTACCCTGTTTGACGAAGGGTGGCAGGAGTTGAAAACTTCGAGTGCGAAGACAACCATCAGTCTACCGCTAAGGACACGAATCGTTGTTCGGGCTCACGACCAGATGGACGGCAACCCGGACCGCCGCCGGCTCGGCGTTTACAGGGTCGGCTTCCAGATACTATCGTCCGACGGCGGGCCAATAGCCGATATGCGATGGGGAATTACTTTTAACCGGCTCCCGCCGCCCGAGGCCGTCCGCCTGACATACGCACCCCGCAGCAGATCTGGAGCCTCGGTCGAGACCACTTTCAACTACATAGTCACAAACTTTGTTAACGGAGACGATTACCCCCGCGAGGATGTACTCGACCTGACCGGGTTCCCCGACGGACCCTACCTTATACGTGTGACCGTTGCCGACTATTCGGGAAATACGTCAACGACCGATTTCGCAATTGAGGTCCGTCGAGATCATCCTTTAGCAGTTGCTCAGGTTTCTGAATTTGCGCCGGGATATCAACCCGAAAGGTGAGAAGTTTCGCACATTGAGCATAGCAGCCCGCCTAGGTTCTATTTCCGGCGTTAATACGTCAAAATACAAAAACGTCATAACGTGCAGGTACAGGAGAAAAAATATGCTAAAGCTGATTTTGATCGCGATCTTATTTCTAGTCTCGTATGGGACAGCAACGTCACAGATCTATCGGGTGGCCGATATGAACGTCGAACAAATACGATCCCTCGATAAGCAGAAGACGGTTGTTTTGCTGCCGGGCGGCGTGCTGGAACAGCATGGCCCCCACCTGCCGTCCTTTACCGACGGCTATTCAAATGCCTGGATGACCGAACGGCTGGCGGAGGCGATCGTCCGCCGCCCGGGATGGGCTGCTCTTGTCTTTCCGATCATGCCGCTCGGCCACGCGGGAGCAAACGAGATCGGGGCCCGACCCGTTTACCCCGGTACTTATTCGATCCGGCGCAGCACGCTGCGTGCGATCTATATGGACCTCGCCACAGAACTCGGCGAACAGGGCTTTCGCAGCATCTTTGTAATGAACGCCCACGGTGCTCCTTATCACAACCTCGTGATCGACCAGGCCGGAGATTTCTTTCGTGACACCTATGGCGGACGGATGGTAAACCTTCACGGCCTCGAACCGACCCCCGAGCAGGCCACAAAGCTAAAGCTGCCTGCATCAGATTTCAATCCGACTGAGGCTGAAAGAATAGAGAACGGCATTATGGACGTCCACGCCGGGCTCGATGAGACAAGCCGCCTGATGTTCCTGCGGCCGGACCTGGTCAACCCTGTTTTTCGTTCCCTTCAGCCCTTTGCAGCTAACAGCTTGCCTGAACTTTTCCGGACCGCCCAGGCATCGAACTGGCAGGGCTACATTGGCTCGCCGCGATTAGCAACGGCCGCCTATGGTGCTCAGTTGGAGCAGCACCGAGCGATGTTCAACATCGCCTTGGTCAACGCGATCCTCGATGGCTACGACGAACGCGAGCTGCCGCGCTACGGTACATTTATGACCGGCGACAAGATGGTCGTACAGGCACTGGCAAGCTCGACCAAATACGAAGCCGAGACTGCACGAAAGCAGTCCGAGTGGATGCGAAAGAAAGGGATCGACTGAACTACAATCAAATGGCCCCTAAAACGAAACCCCGGCGACGTTTTAGCGTATTAATTTAAGCATCAACGCATCCAACCCATTAACTATTGAGGTACTGATATGAAAAAACCCATTGCATTATTCACTCTTTTTGTATTTTTCGCGGTCGCTATGCCCGCGGCCGCAGCCGGTCCGACCTCGATCCGGGTCGCACCGCCGGCTCCGAAATTCACTTCGGCTGAGCGGCATTCGGAGCTGGCCCGACGGCGTGCTGCTGTGGCGGCGAAGATGCAGGACAAGAGCATGTTGGTGCTGTTTAGTGCCGAGCCAAAGATCTATTCCAACTCCGTAAACTATGTTTACCGGCAAGAGAACAATCTTTACTATTTGACGGCGCTAAAACAGGCTGGGGCGACACTGGTTATTGCAAAGAACGGCGGAACTGTCACCGAGACGCTATTCCTGCCTAAGCGCTCTGCGCTTTACGAAGCCTGGGAAGGAAAGATGTACTCGCTCGAGCAAGCGACAGATCGTTCCGGGCTCACGAAAATACTCTATTCCGATCAGATTGAAGGGTTTCTCGATGCACTCCGCAAAAAAACGTCATTTACGCCCGCTGACAACAGTGTCTCAATGCCGGCTGCCCCTGAGATCCTGTATATGCTGCTGCCCAAGGCCCCGGCAGACAAGAACGGCCACCGTGAGTTTCGTTATGAGAACGAGATCTCAAAGACGCTTTCGGGTTTGAGGGTCGAGAACGCTCAACCGATCTTTGCCGAGCTTCGGCTGATCAAATCGCCTTATGAGATCAAGCTGCTTCAGCATGCGGTAGATATAACGACCGAAGCCCAGATGCGTGCGATGGCGACTGTTGGGCGTGCCGAGTGGGAATATCAAGTGCACGCCGAGGTGGAATATACGTTCCGCCGCCGCAATGCCGATTACTGGGGTTACCCTTCGATAGTCGGTTGCGGTGCCAATGCGACAACGCTGCACTATGTCGAGTCGCAGGGCGAGGTGAGAAAAGGCGACGTGCTGCTGATGGACGTAGGTGCGGAATATGATCATTACACGGCCGACGTCACACGAACCTTTCCTGTGAGCGGCAAATTCTCAAAGGAACAGGCAGAGATCTATCAGATCGTTTTCGACGCACAGGAGGCGGCTGCTAAAGCGACTAAGCCCGGTGCAACATTTGCCGAGATCAGCCTGGCAGCAGATGAGGTGATCAAGGACGGTTTATTCAGGCTCGGGCTGACGACCGAAAAGGACTCGACCCAATTCAAGCGGTGGTTCATACATGGCCTCGGCCATTGGCTGGGCATGAACGTTCACGATGTCGGCAGCTATGGCACGCCGCTCAAAGCCGGTATGATATTTACAAATGAGCCTGGCATATATATCCGCGAAGATACGCTCGACAATCTGGTTGACAACCCTGAGAACAGGGCGTTCATTGCAAAGGTCAGGCCTGTATTCGAAAAGTACAAGAACATCGGCGTCCGCATCGAAGATGATTTGCTGGTGACGGAAACCGGTGTTGAGTGGATGACCAAGGACCTGCCCCGCAGC
>JBBQGO010000167.1:0-5829 GCA_038323125.1 Pyrinomonadales bacterium | reverse complement strand
GGGGTGACATTGGTGGATGAATACAGCATGAACCCATTACGTTTGTTAAAATAAATCATGATTTCCCAACGCTGTCCTAAGTGCCGCAGCAGCCGCATCAGACGCGGCTATCGGCCAACATCGATCTTTTTCAAGATTTTCTTTCGCTACAATCTTTTGTGCGACGGCTGTAATTGGGAGTTCAGAGGTTTTGCGGTACCTGGCACGGTCGACTCGCGTCCTACCCGTAAGAAAAAGAGCAGCCAGGGATCCGACGACAGATCCTCTGGCTCGGAGACTTAAGCCTGCCTGAGCCTTTTCCTGTTAACGTGAATCGATACCGGATAATTGTTTGTTTCCTCATTTCCGTCACTTTGATGTGGGTGGCGGCCAGCGCCCAGGTCGCGGACCGTGAGATAGAAATTCAGGCGGAGGACAGGGTTCATCACGGTGATGTGATAGATGTCGATGTTGTCGGCGGATTTGAATTTGATTGGAGGGGGACGCTCACGCCTGAAGGGTATCTAGACGGCGCAGACGGATTCAGCGAGCCGATTTACGCACTTTGCCGCAAAGAGTCGGACATCGCGGTCGACGTCGCAAGGGTGTATAGCAAGTTGCTTCGCGATCCGAAGATAGTAGTGAGGATCATCGACCGGACCAACCGTCCGGTTGTGCGCGTCGAGGGTGCGGTGAGAACGCCGACGCGGTTCCGGCTCCAGCGTCCAGTTTTCCTTAGAGAGATACTCGTGCTGGCTGGAGGACTGACGGACAGTGCCAGCGGCGAGATCGTCGTTTTTCGACAAAAGAATTTGAGTTGTCCAACGACGGTGCCAGTCCCCCGCGAGGGCGAGGTAGCCGCTGAATCGACCCAGGACAACGGTTCACAAACGACGCGCATCAAAATCAGCGAAATCCTAAAAGGCAGCGGCGATGTCGATCCACAGGTGTTTAGCGGCGATATTATCACAGTGACCCGGACCGCCCCCTTTTATGTGATCGGTGCCGTCAACAATCCGCGACCTATATATTCGCATTTGCCGATGACCGTCAGCCGGGCAATTGCGAGTGCAGGAGGACCTGCAAAGGACGCCGACGAGAATAAAGTCTCAATATTTCGGCGAAAGGGAATCGATACCAGGATCATCGAGGTCGATCTGGGTAAGATAAAGACCGGCGAAGCGGAGGATGTGCTTCTCACACAATTTGATATAATCGAGGTTACGTCTAAAAGTGGGGGTACGCGGAAGTATCCGCCGGTTGTCGTTCAGGACGAAAACGCGGATAATGAAAGACTCGAACAGCCGCTCAGAGTCATAGATTGAAAAAGCTGGGCCGATGTTGAAACTAAAAAATGGCAAATAGAAGGAAAAAAATCAGCCGTCGGACGACGGCCCTGTTCATAATGTTGGGAATAGCGATACTTTTCGGCGTGCTGATCGCGTACGAACAAATATCTATTCTTTACGTAGTAGCTACATTATCGCTCGTTGTGCTGCTTCTTGTAGTCGGTTTCGCCGATCTCGAAAATGTAGGCAGGGTAGAGGGCGACGGTACGCGTTCATAATCAGTTTGATGAAACTTGCTCGAAGCATCTTGGTTACGGGAACACTAGCGGCAATTATGGCGTTAAGTGCATTTGCCAGTGTACCTGCTGCTGTGTCTGCGAAAGGTGAGCAGCAACGGTTTCGATGGAAGGATCGAACTATAAAGATCGCTGTCTCAACCTCCCTCTCCGAATCTAGTTCAAACATCAAGACAAATAGCGATGTAATTGGAGCCGTGCGACGAAGCATCGCCGCATGGCAAGCTGTCGCCGACATAGAACTGCACTTGGGAACGTCGGAACGCCAAAGCGTCAGCGCCGCAGGGCCGGCGGGTGATCGTGTCAGCTTGATCACTATTGCTCAAACCCCTGAAAACGTTCTTCTGTTCTCCAAAAATCCCCAATCCGAATCCGCAAAAACGCGGGTCTTTTATAATCGCATCGGCTTTATTACCGAGGCGGACATCGTATTAAATCCGTTCCAGCAATTCTCGACTGATGGTACGTTCGGTACCTTTGACCTTGAATCCACTATCACTCACGAACTCGGGCATCTCTTAGGATTAAGGCATTCCGCCGTACTCGGATCGACAATGTCGGACCGAACAGCGAGGAACGGCAGTTTCGGTGCTGCTGATTTCGGAACCCGCTTGCTTTCCGAGAGCGACATATCGGCAGTGCGTGATATCTATGGGCCCGCGCCCGACGATGAAACGTGCTGCGCCGAGATCGAAGGGAAGCTCGGATTTCCCCCAAATCGTGCTTTGGAGCTTGTAGTGTGGGCGGAGGAAAGTTACACCGGCAGAGTCATGGCCCAGGTCGACGTTTCGTCAGACGGCAGTTTTCGCATGGGCGGCCTGTCTGCGGGTCCTTACAACCTGTATTGGCAGCGACGAGACAAACCTGCCGCCGGAATGATCGGTGAGTTGGGTACCGTTGAACTAGTTAACGGTGAGACGAGTTTTCTGACTGAGAAGATCGTTTTTCGTCAGCCTGCGTTGGCATTGGACTACGTTGGCCTCAATAGTCAGCTCGCTGATTCGGCTGTTTCTCTAAGTGCCGGACGGTCTTATGTGCTTTATGTCGGCGGCACTCAGATCGATCCCGGAAGTGTCACTGTCAACTTTAACTCTCCGTATCTCAATGTAGATCAGAACAGCCAGGAAAGAGAGGATTTTGGTGACGGCATCTCAGCGGTACGCTTTACTACAATGGTTGACCAAGACGCCCCGGCTGGCGTTTATAATATCTTCGCAACAGGAAAGGACGGCGACAGGGCAACGCTTATAGGGGCCATTACCGTCATTCGATAGGAAAACTGAGCGCTGTTTTAGTCTCGCGAATATATTTCGGTTCTCGTACTCAGCGGAGTTGCATTTCCCTATATCCTGTGCATAATTAGGCTTGTTCACCTCCCGGTGAACATTGGTCACCTCCGAAAGGAAAGTGACCGGGGGGCGACGGTGTGGGAGACGGCGCCCCCATTATTTTTTTAAATTGCCAGCTTGACCTTATCGTAGTTCGGCGTAGAATGAACTGGTTCGCCGGATTTGAAGGTTTCCATTCCGGTTTGGTAAATTGCAAATACTTCGATGCTTTGTAAAGCCGCGCGTGAGTGTGTCACGGCGGCCTTTCCGGTTTTGTAGGCATGAAAGCAACCAAAGGCAGTTGGTTTCGCAGGTGGCTCTACCGCGGCGTTCCGGAAATGGAAGGGCCGCATGAAGCGGAGGGCCGCCATACGCAGCACCCCTGGTGGAAAGTGATGTGCCTGACCGGGGTGGACTACTTTTCTACTCTTGGCTACCAACCCGGTATAGCCTTTCTGGCCGCTGGAGCCCTCTCACCGTTTGCAACGCTCGTATTGGTACTGCTCACTCTCTTTGGAGCTTTGCCGATGTACAGGCGGGTTGCAGAGTCCAGCCCGCATGGCGACGGTTCGCTCTCCATGCTCGAAAAGCTGTTGTCGAGATGGAAGGGCAAGATGTTCATCCTCATTTTGCTTGGTTTCGTCGCGACCAGCGTCATCATCACCATCACCCTCTCAGCCGCTGATGCGACAGCCCACATTGTCGAAAATCCCTTTGTAGCAGAAAATTTTCAATTCCTGAACCACGAGATCATCGTTACCCTTATCCTGATCGGGCTGCTCGGCCTGGTCTTCCTGAGAGGTTTCAGCGAGGCTATCGGTATTGCCGTCGTGATCGTAGCCGTATACCTGACGCTTAACGTCATTGTGATCAGCACAGGCCTGTATGAGATCTTCTGGCTGCGTCCCGAGGTATTTATTAACTGGCAGCAATTGGTTTGGAGCGACACAAATGTGGGCGGCAGCGTCTTTTGGCTGGTGATCGCGTCATTGTGGTTTTTTCCCAAATTGGCTTTGGGGCTTTCCGGATTTGAGACCGGTGTGGTCGTGATGCCGCTCATCAAAGGCGATACGGAGAAACATTCCGTCCCTCAGCCGTTACATCGATCGGACTATGCCGAAGACGAGCCGTCAGACGAAAGGCGAGCCGAGATCCGGGGCCGTATCAAAAACGGCAAGAAACTGCTGACAGGGGCTGCCTTGATCATGAGCGTGCTCCTGATGGGCAGCAGCATAATTACGTCGATGCTTATTCCGGCCAACAAGTTTCAGGCGGGCGGAGAGGCGAACGGACGGGCGGTCTCCTATCTCGCTCACAATCTGCTCGGTGACGTATTCGGCACTTTTTATGATCTCTCGACCATTCTGATCCTGTGGTTTGCCGGAGCATCAGCTATGGCCGGCCTGCTGAATATTGTGCCGCGCTATTTGCCGCGATATGGTATGGCGCCCGACTGGGCCAGGGCGACCCGTCCGCTCGTGTTGGTCTTTACGGGTATCTGCGGTGTTGTCACGATCCTCTTTGAGGCGGATGTCAGCTCCCAGGGCGGGGCATACGCAACCGGTGTATTGGTACTTATGGCATCGGCGGCCCTCGCCGTGACGATCTCGGAATGGAGAAAGGCTAATAGGATCTGGATGGCATTCGGATTTATCACGCTAGTATTTGTATACACTATCCTTGTCGGGATCATTGAACAGCCCAGCGGCATCAAGATAGCGTCGTTCTTCATTTTCGCCATCATTGCGACCTCCTTCATTTCGCGAGCAATGCGGTCCACGGAAATACGGATCGATAGGATCGAGCTAGACGAGGCAGCTAAAGCCTTTATCAATGAGCTGAATGAGGAAGGCGAGATCCGGATCGTTACGAACCGCCGCGAAACCGGCGATGTTACCGAATATCGCTTTAAGGAACATGAAAAGCGGGTCGACAACCATATCCCGTCATCCGATCCCGTAGTCTTTTACGAGATCGAAACAGGGGATGCCTCAGAATTTAAGGGGCGGTTGTTTATTCGCGGGATCGATGTAGATGGTTACAAGATTCTTCGTACTCAGGCGCCTGCCGTTCCGAACGCTATTGCGGCCTTCCTGTTGTACCTGCGGGACAAAACGGGAAAGATACCGCACGTGTATTTTGGCTGGAGCGAAGGCAACCCGCTTATGTACCTGGCAAGGTACATTTTGTTTGGCGAGGGTGATACCGCGCCAGTGACGCGCGAGATATTAAGGCAGGCGGAAACAGATCCCGAGTTGAGGCCGAGTGTCCACGTTGGGGGCTAGGTCGGTCCGGCTCCACCGTTCAAGTTGTTTTCCTTCAGCTCAACAAAACACTTTCGGCAATATACGGGGCGCCCCTGGGAGGGATAAAAAGGCACCGTCGTCTTTTCACTGCATCTTGCACACTCTGCCGTAACCTCGATCTTCTGCCGTTTACCCGTAATTCGTGCTATCTCGATAGCTTCGAGGCGTCGATTCTTGGCAGTTTTACAATCTTTGCAGCGTTTCGGGGGATTAAGGAGTGACTTGTCTCGAAAAAAGATCTGTTCACCGGCTGTCCATACAAATTCGACGGAACAGTCGATACACTCCAAGAGGGTATCGTTAAATTCTGAAGCGAAATCGTCAATCTTACCAAAACTTTCGAAATTGCCAGCCGACATAAACAAAGAACCCCTGGTTCACCGAGCCCCTTCGGCAAAAGAAAAAATTTGTAGTAAATTCTACAAATAGGGCGATTGCAATTCTTTCGAAATGCCCATAAATTGACTGATTTTGACCTTACAACTATACGTTTTTAGTGTCAAGTTTCAGGTTTTGGTGTAGACGGTTAAAGGCATCAATATGAATATCCTTGTCATTGGATCGGGCGGCCGAGAACACGCTATTTGCACTGCGTTTAGACGCAGCGAGCGCGTCGAGCACCTATACTGCG
>JBBQGO010000166.1:0-5853 GCA_038323125.1 Pyrinomonadales bacterium | reverse complement strand
TGTTGTCAGAAAAAGCAATTCCCTTTGGCAGGTCGTCGACTATTTGATTGATCAATCGCGGGATCAAAAGAATTAGTGCTTCCCGCATCTCCAAATCCACTCTGTCATCTGGAAGCCCTTCGCGACCCGGCACGCGCATGTAGTCAACGCGAGTCATCGGGAAATGTTTTCTAAGAGCTGCTTGCTTTCCGAACAAGATCAACCCCGCCACGGTCGCGCATCTCTGTCCGTTGTGAGTTTCGATGGCGCCAATGGCATCCAGCAGCTCTTCGTCGGAGTAACTCAGTTCAGAGGCCGCAGGATTTACCTTTGCCCGTAGATTTCTATACTCACTAATTGCCCGGGGATCAAGATCCACGATGTTTGTATTTGCCAGCACAGTTCTGTCAAAGCTCTGGTGTCCCCGGCTTTGTATCAAATAGGCGAGATCTTCATCAGTACATTTTTGATCGGTCGAGCCAATGCGTCTGTACGAACCGTTCATTATCCCCTTGCTTTTGATGAAAACGGGCTTTTCGTGCGGCTGGGCTTCGGCTATATATGCAACAATAACCGTCTTTCCCTTCTTGGTTACGGTCCAGATCGCCGGACGCAAGGGCGGCTGAATCGAATCACGGCAAACTGTAGCGAGTGTCGTTTGAACCTTATCTATGTCGTCCACGCCCACAATATGATATTCAGGAAAAAGACGGGACATGTCCTTAACGACGCCGAGAACAAAATAGCCTCCGTCGTTATCAGGTTCATTGGCAAACGCCGATACGGATTCAAGAATACTCTTCCCCACCTGTTCGCCACGCTTGACCTCAATCGCGGTGGACTCGTCACCGGCAATTAGCTTTTCCCAAATTTCGTCAAAAGTCAGCATTTCGAAATAAGATAGTTCGGTAACTGTATCAAGCAGTGAAAAGACGTTCTTTAGCTTCCTGCAAAACCTCGAATGGTGTCTTGCCGGTAGCCGCTAGTGCGTTTAACCCGCCTGCTTTTTGAACACTTGGCATTTGCAGAACATTTGGGTTTTCAAGTTCTTCGGTTCCACCGTATACAAATGGCTCGACGATCGCCTTGATGGTTTCGCTCGTTTCGCGTGGAAAGCCCAAAAGCCAATCTTCATGCTTGTAGGTAAAGGCATGGACACGCTCTTGTTTCCGGCGCGGGTTTAGACCGTATGCGATTTCCGCCAAGACATCATACAGGTCGTAATCGATCATATTTCCTATGGTCTGCATCTGGACAGGAGACAGGCCGGCACCAACAAGATGATCTATCAGCTCGCGGCGCTCGTCGGGGTGAATCCAAACGGCTCGAAATTTATCGATCGTGGGTGCCTCGCTTAACAACTGCACTGCGACCCGGCGTTTATATTCCTCAACGGTTATCTTAACGTGGTGTCCATCTTCCATTATCGGAATGTAATGCCCAGCTTCCTCGATAGTAAAATTAATGCCTTTTGCTTGCGGCACGATCTTATCATCAGTTCCGTCATCATCGTGATCATCCGAACCGCCATCATTTTTGGCGGTGGCTTTTGTCAATGCAGTAAGGAACTCGTCACCGAGCAGCCTTGTTGCGTTGGTGTAATCATAAACACGAAACAGCAATTTGCCATCGTCGAGCCGGGTACCCCGTCCGAGCATCTGATACATCAATATCGGGGATCGAAGATAACGGAAAAAAACGATGTTTCGCACATTAGGCACGTCAACACCGGTTGTAAGCAGGTCAACTGTAGTCGCAACAAAATAGCCGCTATTACTGCCACGGAAATCAGGCAAATAATCATTGCCGCTACTCTTGGCGGTGCATTTGAAAGCATAGTTGTCCTTTATGGTGCGGCCTGCGGCTTGGCACCACGATGCATACCGGTTTCCCATCGCGTTGGCGATTGCCTGAGCGTGCTGGTCGCTCGCGCAAAAGACGATGGTTTTCTGTTCCGGCGTTCCACCGTTCTCGATAAGCTGATCAAACAGGTCTTGCGATAAAGTTGCAACACGGTCAGGGAGCATTAACCTGGCATCAAGCGAAGCTGCCTCATATTGCTTTGCTATCCATTCGCGGCTCAGCTCCAATCCGGTGATCGCGTCAGTTATCTTCGCCTCGTCTAAATCCTTTTCGGCGAGTCCAGTTTTTAACTCGACCTCTTTCTGTTTATTAATGAGAATGTCGCGGTTGATGATCTCGCACGCGGCAAGGTATCCGTCTTCGATTCCCTGTGTCAGATCGTATTCATAAACCGGCTCGCCAAAATGCTTATAATTGTCGGCCATGATCTTTTGATCATCTCTGGCCTCTTTGTCCTTTTTAGATATCTTGATCTTTCTCGGCGTCGCGGTAAGCCCGATTTGAATTGCGTTGGGATTGCGTTCGAAAACCTGTTTCCATTTACCCCAGGCCGAGCGATGACATTCGTCGATTACGATATGTGTGAAATAGTTTTCTGGGTAATTTGTGGTGAGAAAATTTGCGTCACTATCTTCTTTGTCTACGTCGAGGGTCTGATAAGTCGCGATCAAAACTTTTGCATTTTTTTGCGGCTTACCCGAGGAAACTTCGGCGGCATTATTTCCAAATGCTTTTTGGAACGCTACGCCCGCCTGAGTACGCAATTCGTCCCGATCGCATACAAAAAGAGCCCGCTTCATTTGTCCGGCGGAATCAATCCGCTCAAGCATATTCACGGCAATGAATGTCTTGCCGGCTCCCGTAGCAAGCGAAAGTAGGGCTCGATTTGAACCTCTTGCGATCTTTTCAAATACCGCACGGATCGCTGCATCCTGATAATATCGTCGCGAAGCTTCGCCATTATAATACGGCTGGAGTAGAGGTTTAGCAGCTTTGTCGTGCAGATGAAATCCGACTTGCACTTCGTACCGCTGTTTCAATTCGAATGGTGACGGAAACTCTTCTAGTGGACGAGGTTCGGTAGTAATACCGGTGAATCGGTTGAACTCTATAAACTGATGTCCGTTAGTCGAGAAAACGAATTGAACATTCAGACGCTTTGCGGCACCGTACAGCTTAGCTTGCTCAAGTCCGTCAGCGCAGTGAAGGGATTCCTTTTTAGCCTCGATAACTGCGACAGCAACCGGCTGTGTACCAATGCCGACCTTGAGCCTCAAAGTGTAGTCGGTCTTTCCGCTGCGACGCCTACCTTTGCCATTGACGATGAATATTGTTCCCGCAGTCTCTTCCCGCTTTATGTGCTCTTCTGTCCACCCGATCCTGTGGAGTTTCGGGTCAACAAGTTTTGCTCGTGTGTCGGCTTCATTTAGTGTCATTAGATTTTTGAATCTGAGGAGTGTCGTTTCCCCGAATTCTCGGTGAATTCATGCGTGTAGAGTGTATCCTTAATGTAATCTAAAAGCGGTCAACCGTCCAAGGGGCCATCAGCCGCGCCTGCTTCAACTTCATTCGCATAACTAAAGTTAACGGCAAACGCTTGAGGTCGGGAGTTCAAGCCTATGGTTCTCCGGTGTTTCCAGTTTGGTCTGCGGGAACTCTCTTTATCTGAGGTGATTAGCGAGAGGAGTAAGTGGTTAGTCGGGCCGAGGGAGTTAGTTTTCTACTCTTTCAGCTAGTTCCGCCCAGCGTGAGAGATCGGTTTCGAGTTGGGCGTTTAGGTTTTGCTGTTCATTAAACAACTCGTTGACCTTGCCGGCGTCGCTTGCGGCGGCTGATAGCTCCTTTTCGATCTCGGGCAGGCGTTTCTCTGTATCGGCGATCCGCAGTTCGATTTCTTCAAACTCGCGCTTTTCCTTAAAGGTCAGCTTTTTGGGTTTTGGTTTTTCTGGCGCAGACGGCTGCGTTTCTGCCGCGGGTCTTTTCGGCGCCGCTGATTCTTTACGTTCAGCGTCTTCGAGTTCGCGGCGTTCGTGGTAGGCGGAGTAGTCGCCGGCGTATTCGCGGACCTGGCCGCCGGGTTCGAATCGAAAAATACTGTCGACGGTGCGGTCCAGGAAATAGCGATCGTGGCTGACAACGACGAGTGCTCCGGCAAAATCGTCGAGATACTCTTCGAGAGCGATTAGCGTCGGGATGTCAAGATCGTTTGTAGGCTCATCGAGCAGCAGCACGTTGGGTTCGCCCATCAAGATCCGAAGCAGGTAAAGACGCCTGCGCTCGCCGCCCGACAGGTTGCCAATGACCGCATACTGCTCGGCCGGCGTAAAGAGAAATTTTTCCAGCATCTTGCCGGCCGTGATCTGCGTGCCGTCGATGGTGGTCACAAATTCGGCAACATCGCGAATATAGTCGATCACCCGCTGATCGTCATTGAGGGCCCGGCTCTCCTGATCGTAATAGCCGATATGCACGGTCTGCCCGATCTCGATCTCACCCTGGTCAGGCTTCACGCGTCCCGTTAGCATATCCAGGAGGGTCGTCTTACCCGACCCATTCGCACCAATGATGCCGATACGATCGTCGCGTTTTATCAAATAAGTGAGATCGTCGATCAGCCTCAGTGAGCCATACGATTTTGATATGTTGTTGATCTCGACCACCTTGGAACCGAGCCGCCTGGAGCCGATCGCAATATCCACGCCGGCCTTCGTTTGCTCCTTCGGCACCGCCATCAGGGTATGGGCCGCCTCGATTCGGTGTTTTGATTTGCGCGTGCGCGCCTTGGCACCGCGACGGAGCCATGCCAGTTCCTTGCGGATCAACTGGTCTCGCTTATGTCCTTCGACCGCACGCAGTTCCTCCTGCTCGGCCTTTTTTTCGAGATAGTATGCATAGTTGCCGCTAAAGTTCTGGACCGTTCCCCGGTCGACCTCAAAGATGCGGTCCGTAACGCGGTCGAGAAAGTAACGGTCGTGCGTTACGAGCAGCAGCACGCCGGTGTAACGCGCTAAGTATGCTTCGAGCCACTCGATCGTGTCGGCATCGAGGTGGTTGGTCGGTTCGTCCAGGATGAGAATGTCGGGTTTGAATATCAGCTCGTGGGCCAAAGCGACCCGCTTACGCTGCCCGCCCGAGAGGTTTCCCATCTTTGCGGACGTATCTGTTATATCAAGTTTTGTAAGCACCGAACGCGCATTCGTCTCGATCTCCCAACCGCCGTTTATCTCAAGCTCGTGCTGCAGTTCCGAGACCTTGGTCAGCAGGCTCGGATCATCAACCCCGGCAGCAAGGTCGTGACACGCCGTCTCATAATCGAGAATCGTCTGCATCACGCCGCTACTCGATGCAAAGATAGTTTCCAGCACAGTCAGGTTTTCGTCGTATGGAGGGTTTTGAGACAGATAGGCGAGCGTCTTGCCCTTTGCACGCGTCACCCGCCCGGTATCGGGCTCTTCGAGGCCGGCGATAAGGCGCAGCAGCGTCGTCTTACCCGACCCGTTTGCACCGATGATCCCGATCTTGTCGCGTTCCTCCAGGCCCAGAGTCACATTCTCAAAGAGCGGCTTAAAACCAAAATTTTTTGAAACGTTTTCGAGAGAGAGGATGTTCATAAGGGCTACTTTAACGGTAGCAGAATCCGGTACTGCGGGGAAAGCGGGGCCTCTGCACAAAGGCCGTAACGTTGTATCGCGATTGCTTTCCGTTAACTCGTGAGTCTGCGATAGATATTCGGCATACGCTCAGGCAAGGACAGGACGTCGTCGATGATCGTATAGCCGACGTCGCCGTACAGGTCCTTTAACTCGCTCTCCGATTCACGATCTATGGTGATGCAAAAGGGTGTCACCCCCATTGTCTTTGCCTCGGTCAACGCCTCGCGGACGTCTTCGCGGGCATAACGCGCATCACCGTAATCATGGTCGTACGGACGGCCGTCTGTTAGGATAATGAGGAGTTTGGTCCGGGCCTCCTGCTTCAGCAGTTTGGCCGACGCATGGCGAACGGCGGCCC
>JBBQGO010000165.1:0-5900 GCA_038323125.1 Pyrinomonadales bacterium | reverse complement strand
TGCCGCCTTCTTCGACAGCGACCATATATTCGATGATCTTCTCCGCCGGATCGAAGGGCTTCAGATCGTCGAGTCCCATCGATTTGATCGCGATCTTGATGATCTCGGCCTCGGTAACGCCGAGCGAACGCCTTTGTTTTGTGAGGTAGTGCTTTCCGGCGTCGATGATGGCCTGTTTTGGCACCAGACCGACGATCTCGAGCCCGGTGACCCGCAGCCCGCGATTTTGGGCCTTGTCGCTCACCTTATCAAACGCTATATGCAGAGGCGTATCCGAGAGGTTGGTGATGTTCATCGACACTTGTGCAATACCGTATTCAGCGATGTACCAACCGATGGCTTTTGTCCCTTTGAGCGTGCCCGGCTGCGTAACCTGTTCGCCCGCTTCGTTGAGGACGATCTTGCCTGTGATGGGATTTCCCTCGCGTAGGGGGCGTCCCTTCTCGCGAACGTCAAATGCCACAGCGTTGGCACGCCGCGTCGAAGTGGTGTTGAGATTGAAATTGACCGCGATCAAAAAGTCCCTCGCGCCTACGGCAACGGCACCCGAACGTGCGACGCTTTCATTAAACTCCGTCGGCCCAAAATCGGGTTTCCATATATCGGTACAGATCCTGTCCTTCAGGCCTTCGTATTCACCCTCACGGCAATTGGCGAGGTTCCTGCGTGCTTCCTGCGTGGCTGCGTTTTCGTACGCAAAGACGGGAATGCCCAAGTCGTCACCGATGCGTTTGCCCAATTTGTGCGCATATTCGGCGACTTCTTCCATCGTGACCCCCGCGATCGGGATCAGCGGGCACACGTCGGTCGCCCCAAACCGAGGATGATCGCCCTTGTGCCGGCGCATATCGATCAGCCCCTGCGCCTTTCGGACGGCCTGAAAAGCCGCCTCGATCACTTCATCCGGCGTTCCGACAAACGTCACCACGGTACGGTTGGTCGTATGGCCCGGATCGACATCCAACAGCTTGACTCCGTCGACTTTTTCGATCTCGTCGGTGATCTGCTTTATAACGCCCATGTCGCGTCCCTCGCTAAAGTTGGGAACGCACTCGATAAGTTTTTTCATATGCTTTAGTTGTTGGGATATTATAATCGCTCGGCCGTAATGCTGCACGGGGAAGTGCGGGATGAGATGTGAGAAGTGAGAATTGAGAGATGAAACGAATTGACCCGGGTGGCAAGGTGCCTGCCCGACTATCTACGCTGGCGGAAACTAGGGCCTGCGTTTCTTAATTATCGCTCGTCGACATTGAGATCGGTGTTCTCGGCACGCCATTGCTTCTCGGCTATACGGCAATCAGTACAGACCCATTGCTGTTCGTCGCGTGGGTTGTTTTCCGATATCACACACCCGCCGAGGCCGTAACTGTTAGAGTGTGGAAAGAGCCGCTCCTGCACAGACCATGCATCATCATAGGCAGGGAAGCCATACCGAATGGGCACTCTTTTCCTTTCGAGTTTTGTTCCGTGTACCTGACATACTGTTGTTCGCGGCATACGGAATTGTAACCCTAAAGTAAGTTCGGGGGAAGTTGGGCTTTGTGATAAACGGGTGGTTTAAATATATCGACGTAAATGATTGGCATTAGGTATGTTGCGGTGTCCAGATATCAAGCTGATGTAATACCTTAAGCCACGAGGCCCGGCAAAGCTAGTCGGATCTATCTGTGATATTTTTGCGAATATACTCGCCAAGGAGGCGGTCGTATTCGTCGGCGACGACCTTGTAACATTCGCAGCATATGGCCTCAAGGCCCTTGCGATCGAGGATGTGAACGGTGCCACGCGAATATTCGATGTAGCCTTGTTCCTGAAGACGCCCAGCGGCGACGGCAACGCCCTCACGCCGGACGCCGAGCATATTGGCGATCAACTCGTGAGTCATGACCAGCGTGTCCGCGGGCAGTTGATCATGATTGATGAGCAGCCAGCGACAACGTTGCTGCTCAACCGAATGAAGCCGGTTACAAACGGCTGTTTGCGAGATCTGCGTCATCAGGGCCTGCGTATAGCGAAGCAGGAGGTCCTGGAACATCCCTCCGCGGCGAAACTCTTCGCGCATCGCCGGGGGGTTGATCCGTATCGCCATTCCTGCACTTTGAACGATCGCACGGCTCGATGTGGTCTCGCCGCCCATGAATAGAGCAATACCGACAAGTCCGTTGTTACCGGCTATGCCGATCTCGGCCGTCCCGCCGTTCTGCATCACATATAGCATCGAGATGATAGCTGTGGTTGGAAAATAGAGGTGTGTGATCCGGTCGCCGGATTCGTAGAGAACCTCGCCGAGCCGCAGCGACACAGATTCGAGGTGCGGCTTTATTCGGGAATAGTCGTCCGCCGGCAGAGCAGCGAGCAAATGATTGTCCCGGGCATCATTTACCAAACTGATTTCAGAAGATACTTTCACAATTAGGATCGGATGACCTTTCCATTTCTCATCTTATATTAGGGCCGCAATATATATAATGTTGCGTGTGTAACACAAAATATGTTGCCTGAATTAACATACGGTCGGATGTGCGCTACCGCACTGACAGGCAATGATAATTTTATTTAATCTTAAAAAGAGCCACCGGAATGGTTGAGAGTCTGCCAAGACGCTTACGCCTCGAGAGTTACCAAATAACTCGAATGGTATCGGTTAGTTCACTTCCGCGAAGAAAGTAGAGTCCGCAAGGAAAACAAGGGGATTACAAGGGGGCCGAACGGATTTATATTCGCGACTAGGACGATGGCACGCGTGATGGGTGCCATCGTCATATTTATTCCACAGAGCACTAACCGGGACGCACGCAGAATCTATGTGGCATTAACCAACTGCCTACTGCCAACTGTACGCTACTTAGTCAACTGCCCATAAAGCCAGGCCTTTGCCATCTTCCAATGTCGTTTCACTGTAATGACCGAGACCCCGAGTACTTCGGCAACCTCTTCCATCGTCAGGCCGCCGAAGTATCGCAGTTCTACAATCATGGCCTTTACAGCGTCCATCCTGCGAGCTCCGTCAGGGCATCGTCTAAGGCGACGAGGTCGGCGCTTTCCTCATCGGCCTTGTCGATCTCTTCGTTTAGTGTGAGGATGTGAAACTCGCCGCCGCGTTTCTGTGCATTGTGATTACGGGCGTGATCAACTAGGATACGACGCATCTGGTTCGACGCCTCTCCGACAAAATGGGCTTTGTTTTGCCACGACACCTGCGTGATGTCGATCATCTTCATATATGCCTCATTGACCAGGGCGGTCGGATGCAAGGTGTGGTCGCTGCGTTCACGGCGCAGATAATTGGCGGCTATGCGTTTTAGCTCGTCATAGATGAGAGGCAGCAGCTCATCGACAACGGAACGTTTGCCCTCGGAAAGCTCGATCAGAAGGCCTGTTGCACCATGCGTATTCATCGTGAAAACATTTTAGCAGAAGTCGGCATCCGGCGGTCATCTGGCAACGGTCGCTCCAGTTCCGGCATTGCCCTTGAGTACTGTATGAAAGACGGTGCGGTCGATATGGCATCGCTTGCCGAGACCCAAATAGAGAAACCCTCGTGGACACGTACAATATAGTTTGCTATTCCGAACTATTACGTGCATCATAGTATCTGTTAATCCTACTCTCGCGTGGTTAAAGCCACGCGCTTCGTCTTTAACGATTTCTGGATAAGTTTGAGAGCAGGCCCGGTTGGTAAATAGAAGTCACTCTCAGCAGTATTTTGAGTATCCGAGATCGTTTCACTTCGCAGTAGATAATTTCTCGAACGAAGGTCCACGATTTCCCGCTTCTTTAGAATTCCCGAAAAGGGAAAAGGTAATTTAAAAATGTCAATGAAACTTTACGTAGGAAATCTTTCCTTCAACACATCAAATCAGGATCTCAACGACCTCTTCGGAGAAATCGGAACAGTCGAATCGACAAACATAATCGAGGATCGTGAAACAGGCCGCTCGCGCGGATTTGCTTTCGTCGAAATGTCGTCGCAGGCCGAAGGCGAAAATGCCATCGCGCAGCTCAACGGCAAAGAAGTAGACGGCCGCGAACTGAAAGTCAACGAAGCTAAACCGCAAGAAAAACGCGGTGGCTTTGGCGGCGGCGGTGGCGGCGGTGGCCGTGGCGGCAATCGCGGCGGCGGCGGTGGCGGCGGTTACGGCGGCGGCGGTGGCGGTGGCTACGGCGGCGGCGGACGCTACTAATCAATAACGCTTAATCAGCGAACAGTGCCTCGGCCTTTGGCCGGGGCATTTTTTTATTTTGGGTCCGATATTGGAAATCCATGTTAAAATCGAAAAATGACTTATAGCCCTCTAGCCATCAAACGCCGTCAGGTCCTGGGTGATCTATATGCCCAGTGCGATCCGGTCGAGATGGTACCTGTTCATATCGACAACGCCGAAGGCGAAAAGATCGGCTACGTTGATCAGAGCCTCGGCCACTATGCTGACGCGTTTTTGTTTCACCTGCCCGAGGACGTCTGCAAAAAGCTTTCAACCGGACACTATATCTATTCGTTTGATTACGACTACACAGATCCGGATGCGACAGGCCGGCATCGGCGCATAACGCTCAACTACATCTTTCTCACGGGACGCAAGGCCCCCGATGCCGTCAGCCGCAGCTCTAAGAAAGCGGCGGCAGCCCTCGCGGCCTTAGGCGCGGAAAAGGCGGAAGCCGCCGAAGTGTCACAAGAGACTGCGTAACGCACCACTCCCGGGTCGACAATCTACGAGGGCCGTTCGTCGCGGAAGACGATCGGCTCTTATTTGTTCACCGCTAACAATCGTTTACACCGTAGAGCGAAGAGCAGGCCGCTTTAGCTCGCTGCCGTCCGGCAGCAGTTCTCCGAGCTTGTTAAATATCTCGACCATCGCCACTGTGTCCAGTTCACAGTATTTCTCCAAGTCGTAAAAGATCTTTTGCCGGGCCGCTTCGTCCATCGTGTCCCAGGTTGCGGCGCGGTACCAGCTTATCGATGCAGTCATTCCGTCGCCGATACCGAGGTCTTCGTATGAAAGATGCGGGCATAGGACCGGTAAGACCTTTTTGATCGACGTCCGTCCTTTGAACTCAGGATGCACATAGAGATTGTCAGAAAAGATCTTCATCAGGTCGCAGGTCTTTTCATTTACCTCTTCGAAAAAAGCGGCGAGGTCGGGAAACATCTCAGCCATCTCGCTATTGCGTGTCTTTTCAAAAGCTTCGTACCACACGAACACCGTCCCGATCCCGTCTGACATTGCATCCCGGAGGTGCATCGCCATCGCAAGCGGCGGATCGTCATCTCCCTTTGACAAAAAGTAGTTGTGCCTCATCGGGCCGCCGGATTCATCGATGGTGTGCAGGGAGTACTGAAAACACATCTGCTGAAATGGCCGCACGCCGTCAAATTGCGGAATCGCGTAGGAAAACGTTTCGTAATCGAGAAACTGCAGCGGATACTCCCATGAACATATCCGCTCGGCGATCGCTTCGCGATCTATATGGATCTCGCCGGATTTTGCCGCGTTCACCTGCGTACGCTGTTTCTTGGATAGCGGAAAATTGTCAGGGACCTCGGTTATGTCCAGGATACCGTCGGACAACAGTTCACGACGTTTGTCGTGTTTGAGAAAGGCTATATCGAACACCGTGTAGTCCGGCAGTCCGGGAAAATGCAGACGGAGAAACCTGCAGTCGAGCTTGTTATCCATGCAGTAGTCCATCAGCGAGGGGACCGGAACGGTATCCAGATACTCGACTGCCTCTTTTACCTGGCGTGCGGTGACATCCATTCTCTCGTTAACCTTGTCCGTAATGTCGGTGACCACAAATAACTCTTCCGGATCTATGTCGCCGCGGCGGATGTAATCGCCGTTCAATGTGATCACATAGCAGGGCCCAATGGCAGTACCGGATCGCTCGGCAGCAAG
>JBBQGO010000164.1:0-5906 GCA_038323125.1 Pyrinomonadales bacterium | reverse complement strand
AGTATTTCTCCGTATTTTAAGGGCTCATTCTGCCCGAACGCATCATTTCCAAATAAGCCCGTGAGGAGCAAAATGGCGACAAGAAAAACGGGTAACTTCCTTCTTTTCATATCTTACCTCGCGACGATCCTCCAGAGCTTCACGGCGCCGCAGCGATGGCCCGGCAAGGACATTCTACACCCGCACCGACATCCATTAACTATTTACAGCTATTCGTGAACATACAATTCAGGTCTTTAGGTTTTGATGGCAGCTTTGCTGTCGTCGGCTTGCCTTTTGCGGGCACCTGATCAGGGCGGACGACCTCGGGCCTTGGCCTTTCGGTTTTGCGGCCGGCGGTTTGCGTTTTTGTATTCGAAGCTCCATTGGCGTTCGTATTCGTATAGGACGGCAGCTCAGGATCGTCAGATGTAGGCGAGGGATTGGGTAGACCGTCAGCATTGATGTTCGCCGGCGACCCTTGCGCGGGAGTGTTGACCTCGGCATTGACCGCCGCGCCCTTATTCGCCGGCGGTCCGAGCGACAGGCCCCCGAAGCCGATCAGCCATGCGGCGACGGCTATGGATGCAACCAGGAGAAAACCTACAGCCATTAGTCCCAGCCGGATCGGGAGCGAGCCTCGTTTTTTCTTTTGCGTTGCCGCGACCGACCCATTATGTATCGATCCGCTGTCAACAAAGCTCGACGCCGCGACCGGAAGCAGTTCCGGCGAGAGCGGTTTCATCATTTGGGGATCTTCGGACTCCGTCTCCGGCTGGTGCAAGAGGCTCACGGCCGGGATTTTTGATATTTCTCCGATTCGAATATCAGTTAAGATGAAAGCAACATTCTCTATGGTCGAGGCAAATTTGATGTCTGCGACGGTTGGGTCGGTGGAGACATCGGTTTCGAGAGCCGCCTCTGTTCTAGACGGCGCGACGATTTCCAACGTGCCTGGAATCTCATCGCGGGACGGCCTTGAGATCAGCCTTTCAGTCTCGGCGTAGACGATCTCCGGCATAACCGCAACAGTCTCATGCGAAGATTTTGAGACGATCAGCCGCTCCGTTTTGGCCTGTGTGGCCGAGGCGAGGCTGAATGTTTCGGTGGCGACGCCGTTGAGGGCGTCGAGCATTTCGGCGGCTGAGGCGAAACGGTCCTCGCGGTCGATTGCCATTGCCTTTAGCAGGAAATTGCCCATTGGGTTTGAAACGTCGCTGCACAGTTGTGACGGGTGCGTAAGCGGGTCGGGTTTGCCCTCCCATACCTCGAGCGTTCGTTTGGTCGCGTCCTCAGGAACGGTGTTTGTCAGCAGATGATAAAAAGTACCGCCGGCGGCAAAGATGTCGGCGCGGACGTCGGTGTTTTGAGCGAGGACGGCCCTTGCCTTTGCCTCGTGTTTGAGAATGATGAATTCGCGGAACGTGGCGTCGATCACTCGGAGGATCTGTTCGATGGGCGAATAGTCTAGCGTCGCTCCGACAAAGGTCTGGTTCCGCGTGGTCCCGGCCGAACGTTCGCCGCTTTTGGCTATTCCGAAATCGAGCAGTTTCAGCCGCTTGCGCCCCGTTAGCTTGAGATTTGCCGGTTTGATGTCGCGGTGGATGATCGGCGGCGTAAGGCAGTGCAGATAATCGAGCGCGTCGAGCAGCTGCCGCATCCAGTCGAACGCTTCGTCCTCAGAAAAAGGCTGTTTTCGCTGGTCTAGAAGCTGGCTGAGGTCTTCGCCCTCGACAAGCTCCATGACCAGATACTGTCAATTATCCTCATTAAAATAATCGCGGACGAAGGGGATGCACTCGTGGCGGGCGGTCGCCAGCGATTTTGCCTCACGCTCAAAGGCACTGGCGAGATACTTCTTTTGCTTTTCGTCGGTGGTGACAAAGATGATCTCCTTGAGAGCGACCGGCGTGTCAAAACGGTTGTCGATAGCCTCATAGACCGCTCCCATCCCGCCCTGCCCCAATTGCCGCAAGATCCGGTAGCGTTCCTGAAGTAAACTGCCCTGACGAAGCATGATTTTTGAACGATTGATCTGAGAAAAGATTTTTCGCTATTATCCCTTAACCGGGCCAGAAAGCAAAGCTAAATCGTTTAACGCAAAAGATGCAAAAGCAAGAAATAGGGTGTTTCGCTGGCTCCCAATGTTAGGCTTAGGACGTTTATCGATTTCGTCTGGAACTGCTTCGAGTTTTCTTATGCGTATTTAGCACACACGCTCGAAATCTTCAGTTTACACCGCATGAAAGAGAAAAACGGAGCATTCGTGCATTCACGAAAACCCCGTGTATTGTTTTGGTCGGGACGACTAGATTTGAACTAGCGACCTCTCGCACCCCAAGCGAACGCGCTACCAGACTGCGCTACGTCCCGAAATATCGAGTTTAAGATTAATTTTACCGCCGGTAATTGTCAAACATCGGCTTGGACGGCTAATTGACCCGGGTAATCCTAAGCATTTCGCGAAGTTCGAGCAGATGAGAAGCAACTGTTTTCAAAGCATCACGCTGCTGAGGACTGTATGAGGGCGATGGTATGGGTTCAGAACTCACGGTGGCGGCGGAAACCTTGGAATCATAGCCGGCTTCAAATAGAGTGGGAGCCTCGATACGGTCACGTGCAGGAGCTTCGACGGGTTTGGCGACGGGAGGCTTTGATTTTGAGCCTCCACGCATCTCCGCCTGAAGTTTTTTCTTAGCTCCTGCGATCGTAAACATCTCGCTGTAGAGAAGTTGCTTGATCCTCAGAGCGATCTCAACGTCACGCCTTCGGTAGCTTCTCTGCCCGGATTTGTTCTTCTGTGGTGACAACATCGAAAACTCTGTTTCCCAATATCTAAGAACGTGGGCCTGGACCCCGACGAGTTCGCAAACTTCACCGATCTTAAAGTAAATTTTCTCAGGTATTACGACAAGTTCTTGTGTCATCGGCGGCAGGCTGTGTTAAAGTTTTCTCTAAATTACGCAGGCGTTATTGTATGTGTATAAGGTACTTGTGTCAACAATAGATCAATGGTGAACGAGTTTCAATTCCTCAGTAGTTTAAAAGCAGAATACGCGCTTGAAATGGTCGGGGACGATTGTGCAGTCCTGCCAAAAGATGAGACATCAGACCTGCTGATCACCGCCGATCTCCTTATCGAGGACATCGATTTCAGGATCGAGTGGACCTCACCGAACCTGATCGGGCACAAGGCCCTCGCCGTGTCGCTCTCTGACATGGCCGCGATGGGAGGGGTGCCGAAATGGGCGATGCTGTCGATCGGAGTACCCGAAGGCCTTTGGAATAGCAGCTTCTTAGATCTTTTTTACGCGGGTTGGTTTCAGCTTGCCAATGAGTTCGGTGTTGAGTTAATAGGCGGGGATATCTCCAGATCTCCGGATAAACTCGTGATCGATTCGATCGTTGGGGGCGAAGTAGCCCGAAGAACCGCGATCCTACGCTCAGGTGCCAAGGCCGGCGAGCTCATTGCCGTCACCGGAGCCCTCGGGGGTGCCGCTGCAGGCCTGCGGTTGCTTGAACGTCAAGATGTGGGCGAACGTTCTAAAGAATGGCACCAGAGTTTGACAACAAAGCAGCTTGAGCCGCAACCTCAGATTGCCGCAGGCAAATTATTGCATAACACTGGTTTAGCAACTTCGATGATAGATGTCAGTGATGGACTGTTGTCCGATCTGGAACACCTCTGCCGGCAGAGCGGTGTCGGTGCCCTCATCGACGCTAAACATGTACCGTTCGTTCCGGATATGGGCCGGGCGGGTATGACCAGTGACCAGAAGTTCGATCTTGCACTCAACGGAGGAGAGGACTTCGAGTTATTGTTTACCTTTGATCCTGATAGAATTTCGGATCTCGACCGATCTTTTTTCACTGTCATCGGAGAGACAACATCTAACACCGGTATAATCGAGCTGATCCGCGACGGAACGACCCACTTAGTCGAGCCAAAGGGTTTCCGCCACTTCTAGTTAACGCCAGTATCCGTCGCAAATTCGTATTGGCAAACCTAATCAGGGCCACCGGAACGTAGCTCAGCAGTAAAGCTCCGAGATCATCCTTTGACACTAATGGGGCCCAAAGCGATAAAAGCTAAAATACGCGGTCCATATTCGGGAAAGGCTGAATATCCACTTCAACCGGCTCAAAGGGAATAAGGCAGCTATTTATCACTTCAATCTTCTCGTTCGCGAAGACATTAGCGATCACAATCGCGGAAAATCCGGGGATGAACAGTAAAAGCAGACTCACGGCAAACCATCTTTGGAACAACGGCCGAAGAAAAAGCTTAAGCATGAACTCAATAATAGCAGATGTTTTCGACATCAGGAACTTTTCATGAATCGTTTGAACCCGATCTCAGGAACGATCCAATTTTCTATAGACGCAGATGGTGTTGAGATCATCCAACAACGGAGTCCTTTTTCCAAAAAGGAGGATTTATGCCGCATAATAAACTAAATATCAGCGGGGCGGGGGCTGATGTCCTCTCGTGGGTCACGCATTCGATGTCGGGTGACGAGATGGACATGCTCCGTAACGTTTCGCGACTTCCCTGTCTTTACAAGCACGTCGCTTTGATGCCGGACGCCCATCTGGGAAAGGGTTCCATGGTGGGCTCGGTAGTTGCGACCAAGGAGGCCGTGATCCCGGCAACTGTCGGTGTCGACATTGGCTGCGGGATGATGGCGGTCAAGACGCCTTTCAAAAGCGGGATACTAGATCGTAAGCGCCCAGAGTTTCGGCACGAGATCGAACGTGCGATCCCCGTGGGATTTAACGAATACAAAGAGCCAACAGATGAATCGCTCGCCTGGGAAGGTTGGGCCGAGTTCGGGGATCTGCATCCAGGCATTCAGGACCGTAAGCGAAAAGCAATGAAGCAGCTGGGAACGCTGGGCGGCGGTAATCATTTTATTGAAGTTTGCCTTGATACGGAGGATACCGTCTGGCTGATGCTCCATTCAGGTTCGCGAAACATCGGCAACGAGGTCGCGACGCGGCATATTGCAACCGCAAAGTCGCTTCACGACCTTAACACCCTGCCATCGGCGGATCTCGCGTACTTCATACAGGGCACGCCCGAATTCAAAGCCTACTGGCACGACGTCGAATGGTCACAGCGTTACGCGACGCTCAACCGCGAAATTATGATGAAACGCCTGGTCTGGTCATTTAACCGAATGTTCAATGACGGCGCGGAGTTTACGCCTGAGATCACGGTCAACTGTCACCACAACTATGTGGCGATGGAACAGCATTTCGGTGACGAGGTGTATGTTACCCGAAAGGGTGCGATAAACGCCGAAACGGGACGTTATGGCATTATCCCGGGTTCGATGGGGGCAAAATCCTTTATCATTAAGGGTCTCGGGAATGCACAGAGCTTTAACTCGTGCTCTCACGGTGCAGGGCGTAAAATGTCACGAACCAAGGCAAAGGCAAAGTTCACGCGTGACGACCTTGAGGCTCAGACCTTCGGCGTCGAATGCCGAAAGGATAAAGGCGTCGTTGACGAGATCCCCGGCGCTTACAAGGACATCGAAGAGGTGATGCGGGCTCAGAACGACCTCGTCGAAGTCGCAGCCGAACTGAAACAGGTGATCTGCGTAAAAGGCTGAGCCCTCTAGAGGTCCGACCCGGTCGGGCCTCAACTAAGCTTGATCTTCTCTTGGAAAACAAATCTAGGCCTCAAGCAAAACTGGTTACACCTCCCGAAAAGGTGGCCGTAGCTCGAGAAAGACGCCTTTCAACTTCAGAAAAAAGGCGTTTTTCTCGAGAAAAAATGGTTTTATCTCGCGCCGCGCTCAAACTCCAAGTGCAACATTCAGGAGGAAATAAATATGAAAGAATGTTGCATGAAAAAAAGCTACAAACATCTCAGTCTTGGAGATCGGATAAAGATACAAGTTGATCTTCAGGTAGGACTC
>JBBQGO010000163.1:0-5980 GCA_038323125.1 Pyrinomonadales bacterium | reverse complement strand
CAACTTTGGCCAGCTAAAGCAGGAACTCAAAACTCACCTTACAATGCGTCACCTTTACTCATTCTATTTCGATGCTTTCTGGATCGCGGTCAAATCGATCCTCGAGCATAAGCTGCGCGCGTTCCTGACGCTAATAGGGTTCATCATTGGGGTCGCTGCCGTTGTGGTCGTCGGTGCGTCGATCAGTGGGCTTAAGACTTACGTTGTCGATCAGGTGTCGAAGGTCCTCGGCGCCAACCATTTTATGATCACGCGAATGGCCTCGATGGGACGCTTGACTGATGAAGAGTTCGAACGCCGCAACCGCCTGCACAAAGACCTCACCTGGACCGAATACGAGTACATCAAGGCGAACTGCCCAAATTGCAGTGAGGTCGGTGCACAGATAAACGCAAATGCCGATGTGAATCAGGACGGCGTCGAGATGCCCTCAGTCAGGATCTTTGGTGTGACCGACAATATGTACGAGATCGAGGATAAAACCCTCGGCGATGGGCGCTTTTTCACTGCAAATGAGGTGACCAGGGCCGCTAATGTCTGTGTGATAGGCATAGACATAAAGGATAAGTATTTTCCAAACGGATCGGCTCTGGGCAAGACAGTAAAGGTCCGCGGTATTCCGCTGCAGATTCTCGGGGTCGAAGAGAAACGCGGTTCTATGTTCGGCGATTCACAGGACCGGCACATTTACATTCCTATCACGCTCCACAACCAGATGTTCGCGCGTACCGGCGGGATACAGGTGCATGGAAAATCCTTCAATAAAGAGACGTTTCCGGCGTCCATCGATGACGCCCGAATGGCGCTCCGAAACAAACGCCAGTTGATGGGCAGTTCGGAGGAGACTTTCAGCCTTGTCAATGTTGATGAGTTCAACTCGCAGATGGACCAGTTCACGGGTGCGATCGCTGCGGTTGTTGTTCCGATAACGATGATCATCCTGCTTGTCGGCGGCATCGTCGTAATGAACATAATGCTCGTGTCGGTGACGGAAAGGACGTTCGAAGTGGGCCTGAGAAAGGCACTCGGTGCAACGCGCAAGCAGATATTGCTTCAGTTCCTGATCGAATCCGCACTGTTATGCGTTATCGGCGGTATCATCGGCCTCATTCTCGCAACAGGCGTGACGGCCCTGATCACCGCGCTTGCCGGCATTACGATGACGATCACTGTGGGTTACATACTCTTGTCGGTTTCGGTCTCAAGTGTGATCGGCATCGTCGCCGGGCTCTATCCTGCGTGGAAGGCCGCCCGGCTCGACCCGATCGTCGCACTTACACAGAGCTAAGGAACAAAGATAGAATGGCATTCTCAACATCATTACCGCGCGAAGTGCTGAAAATGGCGATGGACTCGATCTATTCGCACAAGTTTCGGTCGTTCCTCACGATCCTCGGTATCGTTGTGGGTGTGATAACGGCGATCGTGGTCGCGTCGATCCTGACGGGCATGCGGCAATCGATCGTCTCGATCGTTGAGGAATACGGCACCAGCAACATTTACGCATTTCATCTCTCAACAGGTTTTGGACCGCGCAGCCGCGACGAGCGTAACCGCAACCCCCTGACCGATGACGACGCAGCTGCGATCCTCGCCCAGTCAACCGCGATCCATGATTTAACAATGGTCGCTCCCAGCATAGGTTCCTTTGGCGGAGGTTTTGACGACAACCTTGTTTACGAAGGCAAAAACTATAGATGGGCCCTTACCGACGGTGTTATGCCAAACAACATGGAGATAACAAATCTCGTCCTGCGCCAGGGACGCTTTATTACCGAAGCGGACAATCATCAGAGACGCAATGTCCTTGTTGTTGGCGTGAACACGGTCGAGGCCCTCTTTCCGGGCCGTGAAGATGAAGCGGTCGGCAAGATCGTCAGAATGAACGGATCGACGTGGGAGATAGTGGGCGTGATCGAGAAGCGCAAGGCCGGATTCTTCGGCGAGAACGAAGAAGACCGCAAAGTCTTCCTGCCTTATCGCACCGCTCGCAAAGTCGCACCTGACCGGGATGAGGGGCTGTTGATCATCCAGGCAAAGGACGGGCAGCTCAGCGATGCCGTCGCTGAAGTCGAAGGCGTGCTGCGCCAACGGCGTGGTGTGAAGCACGGCGAACCAAATAACTTCGACGTCAAAACGGCGGATAATTTCATAGCACAATTTGACGGAATCCTCGGCGGCGTCGGCCTTGCGGCCATCGCGATCTCATGCCTCGGCCTGCTCGTCGGCGGTATCGGCGTAATGAATATAATGCTCGTCTCGGTCACCGAACGGACAAAGGAGATCGGTATTCGCAAAGCTGTCGGTGCAACAAAGGGTGCGATCGTCCTGCAATTCCTGCTCGAGGCGATGACGCTTACCTTTTTCGGAGGCATTCTAGGAGTGATAATCGCGATCGGTATCAGCAATCTGATAATGCTGTTTGTCCCGAGCATCCCTGCGCAGGTCCCGCTATGGGCCGTAATTGCCGGTCTCGGAGTTTCGGTCGGGGTTGGCCTCGTTTTCGGAGTATTGCCTGCCCGAAAGGCCTCCAAGCTCGATCCGATCGAATGCCTACGCTACGAATAGCATCGAGAGAGTCCGATGGAAATTACTTCCGAAGTTTGTCTTTTCATTTGCCGGCGATGCACTGTGCGGGTGTAAGAGATAACATCCTTCACGCTCGACCCCTCCGGCCTGCGGGACACAGGCTTTTGACCACAGTTCACCGCCCGACTCCAACCAACCCCACTCCGCGGGCCCGTGTTTAGGGCCTCGCGGACAGTCTCTTCAGTGCTCTACAATCCCGACTGATGCTCCACGAATCCAATCTTAAATGTAACCTCCACGTGGTATAGAGGCGATTTCTCGCGCTAGTCAGGCTCGTTCACGAGGCGAAAGAGGTTTTCCTCGAGTCAAAAGATAATTTTCACGCGATGAAATATCGCAGGCGCGAGGTTGACTCATAATTCCTCGCGATAAAATCAAAAGTTCACGTGACAAAGTGATTTTTTCACGTGACAACGAGAACTTTCCTCGCGTCCTAAGAATCTTTCCTCGCGTCCGAGGGATTTTTCCTCGCGTTGGAAAGACTTTTTCTCGCGCCCAAGGGTCTTTTCCTCGGGTTCGAACGACATTATCTCGGAAAAAAATTGCGGCCCTCGCGAATATCGGCGAGACGTTGCGCAAGGAAGGGGGCCGTATCCGGCGGGAGCAGGATTCCTAGCTGCATTTCACGCGGACCATCGGAAAGTCGATACCCTTTGTCTTTTCACCGCCCACGCTTTCGACACGTGCGAAGAGGCTGTCGGGCTTTGTGAAGCGATAAATTATTCTTTGTGGAAAGTCGTGGGCAAGGTTTTCAAAAACGACCTCACCGGCCGTGAGTTTCATTAGCTTAAAGGCCGTGTCCTCTTTATTTTGTGACGGTTTGGAAATATAGTTGATCGCATCTCCGGTTTGAACGATCCTCAGATATTCGAACCCAACCATTTTGCCGTCCCGTATCGTTCGCGACATTCCGAGCATGGCATCGCCGGTGGCGGCCATCCAATGTTCGGAGATCAGCATCTTCTGGTCTGGCTTGCTGATCTCCCAACAACCTGCGAGCCAATTCAGATCTCCGATCGCCGCAGGCTTGCTTTGAGAGAGAATCGGGACCGCAGCCAGGAATAAGGTTATGGCCGTTGTAATTATCTTATTTCTCATAATTGTGCCCGTGAACAGGTAGTCAGTTTTCCTCAAGTGCGTCGGCCTTTTTCACATCGGCCTCGGCGAGATCTTTGCGGCCCATCACCTCGTGGACAAATGCCCGATCCCTAAAGGCCTCGGGGTCGTTTGGGTTATTCTCGATGTACTTTCCGAGATCGGAGATCGATAGTTCAAATGCTTTATTGTCCCTATAAACCAACGCACGCTGATAATATGCGTTCCAGTACTGCGGGTCCAGCGCCAGCGCCTTATTGAAATCAGAAACTGCCGCGTCCCTGTCGCCTTTCCCATAGTACGCGACCCCTCGATTGTGGTAGGCAGGAGCGCTCTCCGGACGAATCGCGATCGCTCGTGCATAATCGGCAAGTGCAAGGTCGTATTCAAAGTTCTCGCGATACACGAATGCACGTTGATAGTATGAATAGAAATCATTCGGATCGGCCGCGATCTTTTGCGTGAATGACCGGACGTTGTCTTGATACTCCGATTCCAATTTGTTCGCGGAGTCCAGCATTTTGCGGGCATAGGGATGCAACGGGTTTAATTTAAGAGCTTTGTCATAGTCGCCGACGGCGGCTGGGTAGAGACGTTTACCATAATAGGAGTTCCCTCGGCTATAAAAGGCATTGGCGTAGTTAGGATCGATCGCGATAGCCTGAGCGAAGACAGGAATAGCGGCGTCGTACTGCAGCAGCTCGTTATATATGCTGCCCAGATTATAAAAAACGTGAGCGTGGTAAGGGGCTATAGCGATCGATGCCAGGTAATCGGCTATGGCGGCGGCATAATTCTCTCTTAGAAAGTAAATGTCCCCGCGCCGGTATAGCGCTTCTTCGTTCCGGGAATTAAGTTCGATCGCCTCGGTAAAATCTTCTATCGCACCGTCTTCGTCCATTTTGCTTCGCTTGCAAATGGCTCGGTACACATATGTCTCACCGATAGTTGGTGCTGCTGCGATCGCAGCCGTAAACGATTTGAGAGCCCTGTCATAATCTGCCCGCTCATAAAATTTGAACCCCTCCTCGGTGAGCCTGATAGCTCTCGCGATTGAAGGAGCCATCGATCGTGTCACTATCTTTTTCTCACGAGGCGCTGCGCGCAGAACTATCGGTGCGGGCCTTGACCTGGGTTTGGCACGCTTGCTGATCGACCTCTTTGGTGTTGGTTCGCAAGCGGGCCTCCCGGGTACGCCGCACTGACTATAGGCGTCGGGAACTCCGTACGCGAGGGCGAACCCGACGCAAATGATCACCAGTAGCCTCGGTATGCGCGATCTCATTTGATGACCGGTCTCCCCTTGTCTGGCACATCCGCGATACCGCCGGCGCATCGGAAGCCAATTACTTGATAGGAAGAGGCCCCCTTTGCTGCCCATCCGAAACGGTAGGTTACGGTGGAATACTCTTTTCCTACATCATAACTATTGCCGCGTACCGTTTTTAAATTCGCCTTTCCCTCATACGCTGCGGAGAGTCTCCCTGACGGGTAAGGCTTAAAATCATCCGCGGTCCACTCCGCTGCATTTCCCACCATATCAAAAACCCCGAACGGCGATACTCCGGGAAATTTGCCCACCTCTGAAAAAGAGTTTTGTGCTTTATCTGCGTTTGCCAGATTATGTATCCACTCATTGCCCCACGGGTATAAGCGGCCGTCCTTGCCGCGGGCCGCGAACTCCCACTCTTCCTCGGTCGGAAGCCGCTTTCGCTTCCACTTTGCGTAATCTGTCGCATCGTGCCAGGTGACACCCACAACCGGGTACATCGCTTCTCCCGCCGGATAGGCGTTTCCTTTCCAGCCCTGCGGGCGGGTACGATCAGTAGCCATAACGAATTCGGCGTACTCCTGATTCGTAACCTCGTGGATATCGATAAAGAACGGTTGGACAGTGGCCTTATGCGGCGGCCCCTCCTCCGGAAGCTCAGCGTCGCGGCCCATGGTGAACTCACCGCCCTCGATATAAACCATACCGGCCGGAGCGCTGACTTTTGTCCGGGGATCGTCTTTCGGCAGTTCGTTACCCGATAGTTCGACCTCGTCGGGGGCGGACGTGCGAAGGTAGACAGCCCGCGACACAACAACTACAGCAACAAGCCCCAGAATCAAGACAAGGGTTACAGCACCCGCGATGCCCCCAATGAACAACAACTTTGTCGGCGTCGCCGACTGGCTCTTTCCGAGGTTTTCATTGGTTGCCCACACCTCCGGTTCAACGATCGCGTCATTTCGGCCTTCGTACTCGGGAACGCCTGAAAGGTGCTCCGTCGCAGGATCCTTCATACCGGGAGCG
>JBBQGO010000162.1:0-5992 GCA_038323125.1 Pyrinomonadales bacterium | reverse complement strand
ATGCGCGTTATCCCGCACGAGATACCGAGCTTTGAATCGCTTCGGATGCCGGCGACGCTTTCCGAAATAGTCAACATCCGTAATGGTGTCGTCCTGCTGACGGGTCCGACCGGTTCCGGCAAAAGCTCGACCCTTGCGGCTATAATCGACCGTATAAACGAGACTAAGAGTTATCACATAGTGACGATCGAAGATCCGATCGAGTTTCTGCACAACCACAAAAAATCGACCATTAACCAGCGCGAGGTGGGCGCCGATACAAAGGATTTCGCCTCGGCCTTGAGGGCCGCTCTCCGTCAGGCTCCAAAGGTCATCCTGGTCGGCGAGATGCGTGATCTCGAAACAGCCGAGATCGCTCTGGAAGCAGCCGAGACCGGCCACCTTGTTCTGTCAACACTTCACACGATCGATGCTTCGAAGACCATCGATCGCATTATAGGACTGTATCCCAAAAACGAAGAGCGTATCATACGCACGCGACTCGCCCAGACATTTCGTTTTATCGTTTCTCAGCGGCTGATACCGACCGCGGACGGCAAGGGCCGGATCGCCGCCGTAGAGATCCTTAAATCGAACCCGCGTACCCGCGAGTACATAGAAAAGGGCGAATCCGAGGGTAAGACGCTGCTCGACGCCATACGTGACGGAGAAATGGACGGGATGCAGGATTTCGATACGGTCATTCGCGATATGATCGCAAAGAACCTGATCACAATGGACGACGGGCTCTCGTTCGCGACCAACAAGAACAACTTGCTGCTTCAGCTCAAGGGCCTGTCGTCAACCGAAGATTACGTCAACGCAGCTTCCGGAGCTGCGCGACCGATGATCAATAAACCGATGACCCCGCCGCCCGCGGCCGCGCCCGCCGAAAACCCTGATTCGGTGCTTAATATGATGGAGTAGGCAAGAAACGAAAAATAAACGAATATGATAATACGATGTGACAATTGCTCGGTTTCCCTGCAGTTGGACGAGTCGAAGATACCTAGCGGTAACTTTTCGGTAAGATGTCCGCGGTGCCAAAACCTGCTCCGTGTGCAGAAGGACGCCTCGGGTAAGGGCCTCTCGACTGTCGACCAGTTGGCAGCAACCCAGGCTGCCGCAGCCACGGGTGAGGGCCAACAGGATTTCGCAGCAAAGGAATCTGAGATCCAGATCAACAGCGCCCTGCGTTCACTCTTATCGGCACTAAAATCGGATACCGGCACCGGGATCGAGAACGAGAGCGATGATAAGCCGCGCCGTGTGTTATTGTGTCTCGGCAAGATGGCAGATGAGACAGCGCGGATACTTGCGAAAGGCGGCTATAAGGTCTATGTGGCACAGTCGCCTGCCCAGGCGAATGAGCGTCTTCGTGACGGCAAAACCGGGATCTTGATCTTTTCACAGGATTTCGCACCGGATATGGGCGGCGCCGCGGTGCTGCAGCAGAAGGCAAATGCGATGTATTCGTCGGAACGAAGGCGATTGTTTCTCATCTCGCTTGAGGAATCGGGCACGACGATGAACGCGCATGACGCTTTTTTACGAAATCTCAACCTGATCGTTAATGCGAACGACCTGGCGCAGCTACCGCTGATACTGAGCCGTGCCGTTGGCGACTATAACGATCTGTATAACCATTTCAACAGGGCTTCGTCACTCGAGCCGATCTAGGGGCGCTAAAGCATTGCCAGTTCGCAGACCAGCATTTCGATCTGCAGTCGGGGGCCTGTCGGCCCGCCGCCGCCGATCGATGTTTTTATCGCCAGGTCCGTTCCAGCGAGCCGCTTGAGCGCAAAGATCAATTTACGGGTATCCGCACGCCGGGCGGCGCTCAGAAACGTCTCCTGGTCGTTGTACCTGAGTTTCGCGATACTCGCTACCTCACGCCGATCGACCCCGCGCGACATCAATTCTTTAGCCATTAGCAAACGACGGTAGTTATAGGAGATCAGCCCTAAAAGGGCGAGAGGTTCTGCGCCGTCGTCAAGTATTTTCTGCAGCGTTGTCAGGGCCTGGGCCTTGCGGCCCGCGACAAGATGGCCGGTCAGGTCAAAATTATTTATCTCACGTGTGTAGGGAACCAGAGCCTCTATCAGTTCCAATGTGATCGTCTTGCCGGGCAATGCGGCGGACACAAGCTTGCTGATCTCATTGGTTAGCCGGTTCACGTCCGGCCCCATTCGGCTGATCAGTGCCCGCAGATCGGTGTCGCTGATCTCAGCCCCTTCTTCCTTTATTCGGTCACGAGCCCATTTGGCCATCTCACGGTCATCGAGCCTAACAAACTCGACCGCCGCGGCGCTCGCCTTTAGCAACTTTGAAACTTTGCGCACGCCGTTCAGATCATCGGCGATAAAGATAACTACAGAATGTGGAGCAGGCTTTGAGAGATAGGCCGCGAGTGCGGCTTCGTGGTGTTCTGTGAGGTTATCGCGATGGCCGGTGGCCGATACGCGGATGTCGGTAATGCGAACGACCCTCCGCGACGCCATCATGGGCAGCTGTTCCGCTGCGGCAAGCGCCCGATTCAAATTGTCCTCAGTATTGAGGCTAAAGCTTGTTTCGTTAAAATCGCGCAGGTCGCCCGGAGCAAAGGCGCGTTCGGTGATCGTTTTGGCCGCGATGTCCCTAATGTGTGTCTCAGGCCCATACAATAGGTACACAGGCTCTATCCTGTGGAGCTTTAGTTGGTTTCGGAGATCTTGCAGGGTCAGGACGGCCATACGATAGGGGCTTCGACAAGGCTACTTCTTCTCTTGCTTAACACCCATGCCGTTTATGAACGCGGAGACTGCAGATTCGGCGAACGAGCGTGCCATACGCTCGACTGCGGGGTCTTCTTCGTTAAAGAAAGAGCGTGGGTCGGATGTAAATTCGAACGAATCGCGGAAGATAAAATTCTGATTGTCGTATAGGATCTTGCCCTCTTTGAGGTCCCGGATGGTCACCGCTGTCACGACCGTCACTTCGTAGACCCGTGCACGGCCCTCACTGTCGAGCAAAACACCCGAAAAGCTGAAATCGCGGATCGTACCTTCAAGTACAGCGTCGGCGCCATCCAGGGAACCTTGAACCTTGATTCCGTTGCCGCGCCGGATGATCTCACGACTCACAGCCTCAGTAAACCGAGATTCGACACGGTACCGAAGCCCCTTGGCCTCAAACTGAAAGGCAGGGACCGCAACAGTTCTAATGTTTTTAGGAAGGCCGGAATTAGTAACGGGTTTGTAGCAGTCCGTAAACCCAGATGCTAAGACCAGAAGAACGATGAGAGCTGTAATTCGGTAGATCTTCATTATAAAACTCGGTTTTGTAACCGGCGAAACACGATCAACTCCAAATAGAGTCATTACCGCGGGATGTTTCTCAATTCACTTCTTTGCAGACCTTCGTTCATTGATATTTCTTGTCACCAGCAGTGCCTGAACGGTCGCTTCAACATCATGCACCCGGACAATGTTTGCACCGTTCGCAACCGCTGTCAGTGCTGCTGCGACACTGCCGCCAACTCTCTCTGCGGGAGGAATGTCGTTGCCAACTATCCTGGCCATAAAAGATTTTCGAGACGCACCGATCAATACGGGGTGGCCTTTGAATTTGGCTACAATCTTATCAAGTTTTGCCAGCAAGTCTAAGTTCTGCTCAAACGTCTTGCCAAATCCAATACCTGGGTCGATCGCGATCTGTTCCGACGTGACGCCACGTTTGAGGGCAATTTTTACCGCATTTCGCAGATCAGTGACTACCGATGCAAGAATGTCATCCACCGGAGGCTGATCGTGCATTGCGGTAAAGCGTCCGAAAGAGTGCATTAGAATGAGGCCCGCTCCCGTCGTCGCGGCAACGTGTGCTATACGCTCATCGAATCTAAGGCCCGAAATGTCGTTCACGATCTCAGCACCCGCGTCCATGCATCGTTCGGCTACCTCACTTTTCGTCGTATCGACGGAGATCGGTACATCAAAACGCTTGGCTATCGCCTCAATAACCGGGGCAGTGCGTTGAATCTCTTCTGCAGCGGTCACCCGACGACTGCCGGGGCGGGTCGACTCGCCGCCGACATCGATAATATCGGCACCCTCGGCGATCATCACCTCTGACGCCCGCAGAGCTTCGTCAGCCGACAGGTACGCTCCGCCGTCAGAAAAGCTGTCCGGTGTGACATTGAGGATGGCCATCACCAGTGGACGGTCAAGGGTCAGTTTTCGACGTGATGTCTGCCAGAACATAGTCAAAATATGAAAAGGGGAAAAGCACTAAACTTTTCCCCTTCTGCTACTCGATTACTCTAAACAGCCTTATGCTGTCGCCGGGTTATTGCCGGTGATCGGAGGCAGGATAGGCTTCTTGAAGGGGTTTTTCGAAGCCTCTTCCGGTTCGGCCGATCCGTCATCGCTATTAGTTGGCGA
The DNA here is from genome assembly GCA_038323125.1 of Pyrinomonadales bacterium. GTDB lineage: Bacteria > Acidobacteriota > Blastocatellia > Pyrinomonadales > Pyrinomonadaceae > OLB17. The sequence goes on along the minus strand of JBBQGO010000162.1, from coordinate 1,595 downwards.
ACTGTCGCCGTCGAGCGGCAAACCGGCCACGACGCGGCGGATCTGAACGCTGTCCAGCGTTTCGAACTCGAGCAATGCCTCGGCCAACCGGACCATCGCTTCCTTGTTTTCATTGATGATCTTCTCGGCCCGTTTATACTGCTCGGCGACGATCTTCTGGACTTCCTGATCAATCTTGATCGCGGTGTCCTCAGAATAATCGCGATGCTGTGATATCTCGCGGCCTAGGAATATCTGCTCTTCCTTCTTACCAAACGTCAGCGGGCCGAGTTCGCTCATCCCGTATTCACAAACCATTGCACGGGCGATCTCGGTTGCCTTTTCAATATCATTGGCCGCTCCCGTCGTTATGCTGCCGATGAAAACATCTTCGGCAATGCGGCCGCCCATCGACATTGCAATGTTGCCCAGCAAATACTCCTTGGTCGCACTGAGGCGGTCCTTTTCAGGAAGGTACATCGTGACGCCAAGAGCCATGCCGCGGGGAATGATAGTGACCTTATGAACAGGATCGACGTTTGGTACCTTGAGGCCGACTAGTGTGTGGCCGGCCTCGTGATACGCGGTGATACGCTTCTCTTCATCCGAGATCACCATGCTCTTGCGTTCGGCACCCATCATCACCTTGTCTTTGGCGATCTCAAAATCCGACATCCCGACAACTTTTTTATTAAATCGGGCTGCATTGAGAGCCGCCTCGTTTACGATATTGGCAAGGTCGGCACCAGTGAAACCGGGCGTGCCGCGGGCAATTACGTTGATATCGACCGCTTCGTCGAGCGGTATCTTGCGCGTATGGACCTTAAGAATGCCCTCGCGGCCCCTAACGTCGGGACGCCCTACGACGACGCGCCTGTCGAAGCGCCCGGGCCGAAGAAGTGCGGGATCGAGAACATCGGGCCTGTTTGTAGAGGCCATTAGGATAACGCCGTCATTTGACTCGAATCCATCCATCTCGACCAGCAGTTGATTCAACGTCTGTTCCCGTTCATCATGCCCGCCCCCGAGACCCGCACCGCGATGGCGTCCGACTGCGTCGATCTCGTCGATAAATATAATGCAGGGAGCGTTTTTCTTGCCCTGTTCGAACAGGTCGCGAACACGCGAAGCACCGACGCCGACAAACATCTCTACAAAATCGGAGCCAGAGATCGAGAAGAACGGTACGTTTGCCTCGCCCGCAACAGCTTTTGCAAGCAGGGTCTTACCGGTTCCCGGAGGACCCACCATCAAAACGCCCTTCGGGATCTTGCCTCCCAGTTTTTGAAATTTTTGGGGGTCTTTTAGAAATTCGATTATTTCCTGCAACTCTTCCTTTGCTTCGTCAACGCCCGAAACGTCCTTGAACGTTACGCGTTTTTGCTGGTTATTCAGGAGTTTGGCTTTTGATTTGCCAAAGCTGAGGGCCTTGTTGCCGCCCGCCTGCATCTGCCGGAGAGTGAATGCCAGAAATCCCATCAAGAGGACAAAGGGCAGAAAACTTATTAGGAGCTGCCAACCGAAGCCGGTTGAGGCCGGTTCTAGCTTTATCGTGGTGTCAGTCTCTTTTGCGGCTAGAAAGATCTGGTCGCGAGTAGAGTCACTCGCATCCAGGC
>JBBQGO010000161.1:0-6034 GCA_038323125.1 Pyrinomonadales bacterium | reverse complement strand
GGGATTGCCGCGACCAGGTCATGGCCGACGCGATCAACATAATCGTTTGCGTCAGCGTCGCGGAGAACCGGGAACTGTCGCTCGATCTCAACGGCGGCTTGGCTGCCCAGCTTCACATCGTCCTGGATCTTATACTTGTTGCTGGGGATCTTGATCTGCGTAGTCTGCGCCGATGCCGCGACCGGCAGTATCCACAATGCTGCTGCGAGTGCTGCGGTACCGATCCTTTTCCCCAAATTCCGATTTTTCATGTATCCCTCCTGAAAGTGTGTTCACCCTGTGCCGACGTTTTGGCAACACCGAGGTGACTAGCTAGGATGATAACCGTGCTATCTTTCGTTCGCCGTAATGAAATCGGGTTGGCAATGTTAACAAATTGTTACAAAATGTATACTGTATCCACGCGAACACCCGTCCGACTCAAAAGGCATGTTCGCAAACTTTGTCCGACTGTGATGATGTCAAAGAATCGCCCCCCAGGAAGCCTCATCCATCTACGGGTGGTAGGCCCGATTAGATCAACTATTTGTTTGTCAGATAACCGGAGATTTCACGATGGCGTTTAGCTTTTTACCCAAAGAAGATCAGTACTTCCAACTATTTACCGAGATGACTGAGAAGATTCGCGAGGCTGCGAACCTGTTGGTCGAAATGATGCATGGCCCGCATTCGAACTTCGAAGCTGCGTCAAAGAGGATCAAGGATGTCGAGCATGAATGCGACGAACTAACTCACACGATCACGACTAAATTGAACAAATCGTTCGTGACCCCATTTGACCGCGAAGATATCTACACGCTTTCGGTCGCGCTCGACGATGTGTGCGACTATATCGACGCTGCGGCGCGCGCGACTGTCATGTACCGCATCGAGGAAGCCGACGAATACGTAAAGCAGTTGGCAGTGATCATTCAAAAGCTGGCCGGCGAGATGTACTCGGCCTCGCTGCTGCTCAAAAAGGCAACGGGAATGCGTCAGCACCTCCTGGAGATACAGCGACTCGAAAACGATGCAGATGAGGTTTATTTCAACGCTATGGGTACGCTCTTCAAAAACTCGACCGATGCAATAACCATAATCAAGCTAAAAGAGCTATACGAGATCCTTGAGAATGCCACCGATAGGTGTGAAAGTGTCGGCAATATCATAGAGAGCATTGTCCTAAAGCATAACTAGATAGCCAGGCCGAACGCTCGCCAACTGCCATCTCACACGTAGGCTGGCAACGGCGGCGAACATCGCGGCGGAGCACCTATGGACGTCCAATCAGTTTCCTTTACGCTTGTTGTGTTCATCATCGCGGTGGCGCTCGTTTTTGATTATATAAACGGATTTCACGACGCCGCGAACTCTATTGCCACCGTAGTTGCTACGCGAGTGCTGTCTCCCGGCGTAGCCGTTGCGTGGGCGGCGTTTTTCAATTTTGCCGCCTTTCTGGTTTTTGGGACCGCGGTCGCCAAGACCATCGGCGGCGATATGGTAAATATCGCGGTCATACCATCCGGCGACCAACTCTTTGTCCTGCTTGCGGCCGTACTCGGTGCGATCGTCTGGAATCTCATAACGTGGTGGCTCGCACTTCCAACTTCCAGCTCTCATGCCCTGGTCGGTGCGTATGCCGGCGCGGCACTTTCGTCTTACGCGTTTCATTTCGGTTTTACTGGGGCCCAAACGGTCTTAAAGGCCGAGGGTTGGATCAAAACATTGAGCTTCATTGTCCTGTCACCCCTTATCGGTATGACTCTCGGATTCATGTTGATGGTAGCCGTTTATTGGATCTTTCATCGTGTTTCGGTCCACCGTGTGGATCGGGTGTTCCGCGTCGGGCAGCTATTCTCGGCCGCTGCGTACTCACTCGGGCATGGCGGCAACGACGCTCAAAAGACGATGGGCATCATCACCATCGTTCTTGTTTCAGGTGGATTTCTGCAAATGACGGGGGATGGAAAGCTGCCCGAAATACCGTTATGGGTTGTCCTCGCGGCGCACGGGGCGATCGGCCTTGGAACCCTTTCAGGCGGGTGGCGCATCGTAAAAACGATGGGCACAAAGATCGTCAAGCTTCAGCCCGTGGGCGGGTTTTGCGCCGAGACCGCAGGTGCCGCAACCCTGTTCGGAGCGACCTTTCTCGGCATTCCGGTATCGACCACCCACACGATCACCGGTTCGATCGTCGGCGTCGGATCGGCGAAACGGTTTTCGGCGGTAAAATGGGGCGTTGCCGGCAAGATCGTGTGGGCGTGGGTTTTGACGATCCCTATGGCGGCTCTTATTTCCTCGCTCTCGTACGGCATGATCCTGATCATCGAAAAGTTTATGGGCGTTATATAGGCGCCGATCGGATCTGAGTAAAACATTCTCGATGGACCGCAGCGTTATGTAATCCCGCATACAGAACCTCAACCGCGTCGGCCGCAAAATATATCTTCAGTCCTCCCGCGAATCTCCCAGTACCGGAGTAAGATTTGGCAAAGGGTAAAGTACCGTCATACGAACTGAACATTGAAAGCCGTCCGATGTATCTTTACGCCTGTGTCCGGAGCGAAACGATCAGCCGCGAGATGGTCCTCGAGTATATGGGAGAGGTGCTTGCCGAGTTTCGCAAGGGCCACTACTCCCGACTGTTGTTGAAAAAAGAGATCCCCGCTCCACTCAAAGTCCCTGATTACGATTTCGTCGCACGCCAGCTTATTGTGTCTGGAGCACAAGGCATACGTATTGCGGTGGTCGACGAGTTCCCGGATCATGCCGAGATCAATGACCTGGGTGCCGCCAAAGCGCGAAAGGCGGGACTTGATCTCCAGTTCTTTACCAGTTTCTCAGCCGGTGCCCATTGGCTGCTTCATGGTTGAGAGCCGCCAGGTGTGACTCTTAGCCGTTCCCCAACGCTTCAAAAATAGATCGATTCTAGGGTATCTGAAAGATAGTTGTAGCTTACAGGACTCTATGACATTGGTAAAAACATCTTCCAGGTACAGATGTACGACGCAATACAAACAGGGTGCGAGCATTTGAGATAGAATTCTCGAAATCCCACCGGTAAATGTAGTTTGTGATCCGGCCCGAAAACATAGGAGGATTGTATGAATGTTGCACCGCGATCGAAGCTCCTCGTGACGATTTTGTTCTGTGCCTTTCTTGTTGGTCTGGCGATTGTTGAAACGCGCTCGCATGCACAGCAGAAGCCGCCGCCCGAACGTCCGCCATCGTCATTTATGCCCGTTATCGAAGAGCCGTTCAATGTTGTTCGGGCACGCGACAAGGCAGCCAAGGCAGGCGTCATGTCGGCCCATCAGCGGCTGCTCGAACAGCGCTATGACCTCACGCGGCGTGCCGACCCGGGTGTGAGGATGACGCGGGGTAAAGCCATTCCCGTGGGGCCGACCGCCAGGCTCAAGCGGGGCATGACCTTTGAACAGCTATCGAAAATGTCGCCCGATGAGATACGCTCGGGCGACCTGTTCCCGTACCTGCCGCTGCCGCATGTTAACCACCCGGTGGGAGGAATGGTCTTTCCGCAGGTGCATATACAGCAGCAGCCGCGGCTCGAACGCTTTGATATGGATTTTGATCTACCCGATCATTTTCTGCCTGAGTTTCCGCCTGCGATCTTCCTGACGACCCGGCCGGATCTGGGCGACGTGTCAAAAGGCCAGTTGGTTACGCAGAATAATTTTTACGAGTTGTTCGACGGCCTCCTCAATCCCAAACAACTCGACGGCCTGCGTCTGCTCGTCACACAGTTTCCGCAGCAGCAATTTAACGCAACGGCAGACCGCAAGACCGAGCGGAACGACGGGATGCTGGGCGTGACCTGTTTTGATTGCCATGTAAACGGCCACACGAACGGAGCAATGCATCTGGTCGGCGACATTCGCCCGCAGGAAAACCGCCGCCGGATCGAAACGCCGACGCTGCGCGGTGTAAATATACAACGGCTTTTTGGTTCGCAGCGAGCGCTGAAGACCGTTGAGGACTTTAGCGAATTTGAACAGCGTGCGGCTTACTTTGATGGCGATCCGGTCATTGCTATGAAAAAGGGCCTTAACATTTTGGAGCGTGGTTCGCAGGTACATGCGATGTCGGAGTTTCAAGCGATCCTTGATTTTCCACCTGCTCCAAAGCTAAACCTCTTTGGCCGGCTCAACCGAAAGACGGCAACCGAGAGTGAGATGCGAGGCGAAGATCTCTTTTTCGGAAAGGCCAACTGTGCCGCCTGCCACGTGCCGCCTTTCTATACAGATAACCTGATGCACGATCTAAAGGTCGAGCGGTTTTACAGGCCGCGGATGGAAGGCGGAATGATGATGACCGCACAGGGGCCGATCAAAACATTTCCGCTACGCGGAATTAAAGAATCGCCGCCCTATCTGCATGACGGCCGCCTCCTCACGCTCGAAGACACCGTCGAGTTCTTCAATCTCGTCTTTGAACTCGACCTGACGAAACAGGAAAAGGCCGACATCGTAGCGTTTATGCGTGTGCTTTGACGGGGTAGAGACGGCGTGAGCGGATGGAGCAGCTTTACAGGCAAATGTTCCATCCGCACACACAGGCATTCCCTCCGCCGCAATGACCCTCAAACACACGACCTGACACGCCGTTCGCTCGAAACGGAGGTTCTGATCCGAGGACCACTCGCTTCAGCACGCGATCTCTTGGTTCTGTCCCGCTAGTTTTTACAGATCAAACGCGGTTTTTTCGCTTGCTCGCGGGGTTCAACTGCCCCCTCCACGTGACTTTTCCTCCCTGCCATTCTGGTTTTCCGAATTTCCACGCGAACCGTCGGGGAACCAACGTGGGCATTTGTCATTGTCACGTGGTTTTTTGAGTTTTTCACGTGGATCCCAGTCCATTTCACGCTGCATCGGCATTTTTGCAGATGCTGCCGCGGCTAAACCAAGCGGCGCATACGCCGGTTCGCGGGGTCAGAAGGATTTTCCTCGGACTCTAAGCCGTTGATTACGGAAAGTGGAGGCACTAGTTGTTACTGGAGCCGATATGAATGTGTATCCGAGCGTAGGTGAACCTGTCGCACGCACCACTGTAGTGCTCACGAGCACTACGGGGGAGAAACGCGAAGTTAAGTCCACGTCATTCGGCTACTTCGCATTCGGCGGGCTTGAGATAGGACAAACCTACACCGTAACCGTTCGATCAAAACGTCATGCGTTCGCGCCCGTAACCGTCAGCGCGGCCAACAGCGTGATGACAGGTCGCGTCTTTCCAGTATCTGGTTTTGAGTACCGCCATTAGGCGGCTGCTTTGTTCGTTGCGGTATTCGCATCTCCCCGTCATCCTTTCCGCAGCGAGTAATCTTGCCCACTTGGCATACAATTGCTCGTCTCGATCTCTCGATCCGATAAGGGGGGCAGATTATACGGCCATGTTCATATGCAGGCAAGTGTGCCTGCGTTCCGACATCTCGCGTCTCCCCTCTCTTCTCTCCGGACCCTCCAGACTCACCGAACTCTCCGGACTAGACCTACTCATCCGAGTAGTTGCTCATGGGCTCCGATTTTGATAGCATCGCCGTGCCTCCAGCATCGTTATGAAATACACAAGATCAGCGTCAAGGCCGATATCGGTGCCGCTCGCAGCACTTTGCCTTGCATTTACAGCAGTTTGCGGACTTATAACCTGGAGCGTTGCAGCGGGCTCCCCGGTGCCGGACGGAATGGGAGTCAGCGGAGCATCGGACGATCCGGACCTTAACTGCAGCGGCACGAGCAGCTTTACCACCTATCCGACGTTGATCGCCTCTTCGGCGGTAGCCAGCGTGGGCGCCAATCTGTACAGCTTTGGAGGTAGCGACCCTCTTGCCGTCGCCGCTTCGTACAAATATGACGGATCGGCCTGGACGTCGATCGCTCCTCTGCCGCAGCCGCTGACATATGCGGCGGCGGTCACCGACGGCATCAATATCTTTATCCTGGGCGGTGCAAACGGCGATCCGTTTACGACTCTCTACAGGTACAATGTCGCTGCGAACACCTATACAACGCTGGCGCCGTTTACAGTTGGTACGTGGAAT
>JBBQGO010000160.1:0-6083 GCA_038323125.1 Pyrinomonadales bacterium | reverse complement strand
AGTCCCTCGTCGACCTGATCGTCCTTTAGGATCTTTTGTCCGGTCCACTCGTTCACGCAGGAAGCACAGGGGCAGGAGCGGCGCAGAGTCGGAGCCTGATAGGCCGTTAGGCTCTCATCGGACCATTTGATCGAAACTTCGTTATTGGACTCTTCAACGATCTGAACGGGTTCTATCATAGGTGTTTTGCGATCTCGGCCGGATCGATGCCGTAGTGTGTGGCGTGATAGACAGGTTTACCGTCTCGCAGTACAAATGCCTGAGGCGAGGCATGTCGTATCCCTAACTTCTCAACAACGGCGTTGGAAACGGGACGATCGGCCTGAACGACAATAATGTGGACCTCGCCCCCGAACGAATCGATCTGTGACTTTACGTCGGCACTGATCCCGCATCGGTCGCTGTGCTTGAACAGGAACACCGGTCTCAGATGTGATTCCGCGATCACCGCGTCTAGTTTTTGAACGGTATCTATGCTGATAAATGTAGCTGGCATCAATATTGGTACTGCGCTCTATTGCGTGGGAAAACCTTGCGATATGCGACGATGCTGGTTGCAGTTATCAGTGGAATGACCAGATACATTCCGATGCAGAAAACCAACATCCCTCCGATGGTCATAAGCATATTGAGGGCGATCAAACCGCCGATGCCGCCGAGGTTTTTCATGACGGCCCGGGCACTTAGCTTAACCGACTCCCAACCCGAGAGGCCGCGGTCGACTATGAGCTGGAAGGAAAAGATCAGGAGAGAATGAACGCATGTCATTACGATCGCGATCACAAGGTCAATTGTGAGAGCTGTCGCCAAAACGGCCATTAGCTCCTCTCCGCTCACTCGCGATCCACCAACTGCCGCCATAACAAGCGGAAGATAGAGGGTCGCGAACATAAAGACCATCCACCCGACCAGCGGAACAACGATCAACAGAGCAACGATCAGGCTTGGCTGGAAATATTTAAAGCCTACCCACAGATCGTCGATCGAAATGCGTTCGCCGTCCACCTTTTTTAAGTAGGTATAAAAGATGCCGCAAATCATCGGACCGAGCAGGATATAGAACGTTGCCCCGGCGATCATGCCTCCTACGATCGAGATCGCAAAGAGCATCCAATAATCGTCCTTGATCAACTGCCAAGCCTCCTTGACGCATTCGATAGGCTTGATCTGATCGGTGGTAAACTCCATTTCCTGCATTTGTTATCGGAGGTTGTAAATATTGTTCAGGTAATCAGCAACCATCCTGTCGCTTGAGAATTGCGGCGTTAAAGTGGCCATCGAATTCTTCATCCGCTGTATCCATTCCGTTGGCAATCCATTGTCGTCAACCGAGTAATACGATGGGATAATGGCGTTCTCAATGGTTGTGTATAGCGACTCGGCGTCGGCCGCGTCCATCTTATCGTCGCTTTGGCCCGCTACCAGATCACCGATCGAGAATCCATTGCTGCCGTTATAACCCTCGATCCACCAGCCGTCGAGGACCGAGAAATTAAGGACTCCGTTCATCGCTGCTTTCATACCGCTCGTTCCGCTTGCCTCCATCGGACGCCGGGGAACGTTCATCCAGACGTCTACGCCCTGGATCAGGTAGCGAGCGACCTCCTGATCGTAATCCTGAATAAAAACGGCCCGCCGCTGCCAGTTAGAGGCATGGTTAATGCTCATCAACTGCTGCAGGATCGTCTTGGCGGTCGGGTCTTGAGGATGTGCCTTGCCGGCGAAAACAAATTGTACCGGCCGATCCGCGTCGTCGACCATTAGCAGAAGACGTTCGAGGTCAGTGAAGATCAGGTCCCAGCGCTTATAGGCAGCGACGCGCCTGGCAAAGCCGATCGTCAGCACGTCGGGCGAAAAGAGATGTTGAGTGTCCTCCCGTTCGTTGATCGTGTCTTGCGTGCCGGTCTCGATAGATTGCGTGCGTTCGCGCACAAATGCGATAAGCAGCGACTTTAACGAGCGGTGAATATTCCATATCTCGTGATCCGGCAGGTCATCAATCCTCGCCGCCCATTCACCGGTGTTTTCGATGGACCTATCCCACGCCGGGCCCATCTTCCGTTCGAAAAGATCATTAAAGAGCGGAGCGATCCATGTTGGCGGGTGAACTCCGTTTGTTACCGATGTGATAGGAACGGACCCGGCATCGGAAACCGAAGGGAACATCTTCAGCCATAGTTCGCGAGACACCTCACCGTGCTTTTGGCTGACACCGTTGGCGGACCTGCACATGCGAATTGCGAGCGGCGACATTCCGAACGGCTCAGATTCATCTGAAGGGTCAGTTCGGCCGAGGGCGAGGAATTCTGAAGTCGACAGCTTCAACGCTTCGATGAAATGCTCGCTAAAGCAATCTCGGAGAATGTCCGGAGCGAATACGTCATTGCCGGCGGCGACCGGTGTATGGGTGGTAAACACACACCGTTCACGAACCACGGCGGCGGCTTCGGCAAACGTGCTTTCGGGGTTTTCGGCGATATATCCACGCACGAGTTCTAAAGTCAGGAACGCGGAGTGGCCCTCGTTAAGATGGAAAACTTCCGGTTCGACGCCCAGCTTTCGAACGAGTTTGACGCCACCGATACCGAGCACCTTTTCCTGTACGATCCGGGTTTCGACATCGCCGCCGTATAGGTGGCCCGTTATCAACCGGTCGATTGGGTCATTCTCGGGTACGTTGGTGTCGAGCAGATAGAGCCTGATGCGGCCGATCTCAGCTAACCATGCCTGAGCAGTTACCTCCCGACCGCGGATGTGGATAGATACCGTGATTCGTTCACCGCTGTCGTCCCAGACCGGCGACAGAGCCAGTTCCGAGGCAAAGATGTCATTATAGGTCTCCTCCTGCCACCCGTCGTGCCTTATCCGCTGGCGAAAATAGCCATAGCGATAAAGCAGGCCTACCGCGGTCAACGGCAGATCCAGGTCGCTGGCCGATTTAAGGTGATCGCCGGCGAGGATGCCGAGACCCCCGGAGTAATTAGGCAGTGAATTGTGAACGCCGTACTCGGCACAAAAGTAAGCGATCCTTGTTACTCGCAGTCCATCATCTGTGGCGAGATAGCTTTCGAGCTTTTTGTAAAACCGATCCAGACGGTCTACGTAATTTATATCCGCGGATCTTTGGCGCAGACGCAGTTCGCTCACCGCTTTCAGCAATCGACGCGGGCTCTGCTCGCATGCGTCCCACAATGCCGGGTCGAGGTCGCGGAACAATGCGACACCGTCCGGCTGCCAGGACCAGTAAAAGTTTTTTGAGATAGCGTCGAGCCGTTGAAGGTTCTCAGGGAGTGAACGGTTTAATTCGAAATCGGGTCTGAATGTGTTCTCTGCCTGCGGGCTTGCTGCTGTTGTATTAGTGATATCGGTCGAGGCCTCCGTCATAAATGCGTTGATAAATTGCGAGAGAAGGGTATTCAACGAATATAAACCAACGATGCGACAGTATCAATCGGAAGGCGGAGTTTGCGAGGATATATCGTTACCACATCTGGCAACGGGCTTGATCCATAAGTAGTTAGTGAAATTATCAAGTCCCACAATCCAACCTAAGACGCCCGTCAAACCCGCCAGCCGCAAAATAGCAGTATCGATGCGTATTGGAATCGTGACCGGCGAAGCCTATCCTCGCGACTAGCCGGTCGTACTCCCATGCGACAAGGTAGGCAGCCGCGAGGCTCATGAGGATCGTGCCTGCTTTTCCACAATCAGAAACGATTAGGTATAATCGGCAATTCGTAAACAACTACAATGAATTTAAACATCATTCCTGTGAAATGGACCGAAGAGGGCGTAGCGATGTTAGACCAGCGCCTGCTGCCTACCGAGGAGACGTGGCTGACGCTCAAGACCTATGCCGAGGTAGCTGCGGGCATCAAGGATATGGTCGTCCGCGGAGCACCAGCGATCGGCGTGTCGGCGGCCTATGGCGTCGCTCTGGGAGCAAAGACCTTTGTTGGGACGAGCGTCGCCGACCTCGAGGACGAACTTGAGTTCGTATGCGACGTGCTCGGCAAGACACGCCCGACCGCGGTCAACTTATTCTGGGCGATCGACCGGATGAAGCGGACCTTTCAGCAGGCGAGATCCGAAGGGAAGTCGGTAAGTGAGATCAAGCAGATACTTGTCGCAGATGCAAAGGCCATCCATGACGAGGACATTGAGTCACAACGCTTGATCGCCCAATTCGGAGGCGAACTGATCGATGACAATTCCACGGTCCTGACGCATTGCAACGCAGGAGCATTGGCGACCGGCGGCGTTTGGGGCACTGCTCTCGGCGTCATCCGCGGAGCGATCGATCAGGGCAAGACGATATCAGTGATAGCCGATGAAACGCGGCCCTACCTGCAGGGTGCCCGCCTTACGGCCTGGGAACTGATGCAGGACGACATACCGGTAACGCTTATAACCGACAATATGAGCGGGCACATAATGAGCAAGGGCGGCGTCCACGCCGTCGTGGTTGGCAGCGACAGAATAGCCGCCAACGGTGATGTCGCGAACAAGATCGGGACCTATATGGTCGCGGTCCTCGCGCGACGTCACGGCATTCCGTTCTATGTGGCGGCCCCGCTGTCGACGGTGGACCTCAACTGCCCAACGGGAGAGCAGATCCCGATCGAGGAGCGGGACATCCGTGAGGTGACTCACATGAATGGCATCCAACTGGCGCCTGACGACACACTTGTCAGCAACTTTGCTTTTGACGTAACGCCCAACGATCTGGTGACAGCGATAATCACCGAAAAGGGAGTCGCACGGGCACCTTACACTGAGAGTTTACGAAAGCAGTTTGAATAGTTCGCGTAGTCCGTTACTGGTCATTTAACGGTTTAGACAAATACAGTCGGGAAATCGATAGTTTAGTATCGGCCTTATGCCACGTACGTTTCAGACTAGCCTGTAACTTTGCCGCCTCGTGTCTCTTGCCCTGCCTTTTCAGCGCTTCTATCAATCCAAAAATAGCCCGGCCGTTATTTGGCCTCTTTGTCAGATCGGCTTTGTAAGCATCTTCCGCCATTGAAAATTTGCCGGCAACCAGGAGAGCCCTGCCAAGGAACTCGCCCGACGGGAGGTCCCAGTCCGGTGGCTCGTTGTAGATCAGGGCATCCTGTGCAATAACCCCTTCCTTAAAACGGTCGACGGCGGTAGCAACATCTCCGGTTACCAATGCCGTCTCACCCTCTAGCAACAGCCCGGCTACGTTCAAAACCGCAGAAGCCGCGTTGTTGCCGAACGGGGTAGATTTGGCTACGGCGGACTCCGAATTCCGAAATGCAAGTAACTCCTTTTGAGCATCCGACGGCTTGCCTGATTCGGCAAAAGCTACGCCGCGGGCAAAATGCCAAAATGCCGTATAGATCAGCATCTTTTCATCTGGCATGGGCTCTGTCAGGATCTCGTTCCAGTTATCGAAGCGAACCAACGTGACCATCGGATAAACTGCAAACATTTCCAGCATAGGCATAGCATCGATCAATGGCTTAACTTTCGCCTCTAGCTCTCGGGAGGACTTGATCGCCTGCCTATAATCACCACCCATCGAGCTTGCTGAGGCCAGAAAGTGAATGTTGTGGGGGTAATACATCATTGGATACACGCCCGCAGAACCGGCCTTGGCAATGTATTTCTCATCAACAGCTATTGCATCCGCGTTAACCTTGGCGGCCTGGGTGTAATCACCTGTACGAATATAAATATGGGACGGCATGTGGACCAGATGACCGGCAGACGGGGCCAGCACGCCAATGCGTTTTGCACTTGCAAGCGCCCGTCCCGGGTCAAGCGATGCCTCGACCGCATGAATGTAATAATGATTCGCACCGATGTGATTCGGATCCCGCCTTAGAACTCGTTCAAGCACCGATATTATCTCCAGGGTATCCTCGGCTGGCTTGCCGTCATATGTCCACAGCTGCCACGGACGCAGGTTCATCATGCTTTCCGCGTACAGTGTTGCGGCGTCGAGATCATTTGGATATTTGCTTACAAGATCTCCCATTGCATGCCTATACGCCTTGCCCAGAGCCTGCAGATCAGCATCCGGATCAGACGAATAACGTCGTGAAAGGGCCCCGATA
>JBBQGO010000159.1:0-6100 GCA_038323125.1 Pyrinomonadales bacterium | reverse complement strand
AACCAGGTGCTTACCGGCTGCCTCGACAAAATGAGGTTTGAGTGTCTGAAAACCGTCGGACATCTTTCCGAAGAGCTTCTTTCGCTTTTCCCGCTCTTCGTCGCTCATTTCAGGCGATTTGAAAAAATAATAAGCTCGTGCGAGCGGTGCGATATAGGTCGGCAGGGTCGAGCAATCGTATTCATATCCGCGTTCGGCCAAAACATCGAGGACGGTCGGCGAGAGGCTGTATCCGGGCCCGCGAAATCCTACCGGCCGTTGGCCCGTTACGTCCTCAAGCGCCGCTTCGGTCTTGCTAAATTCCTCTATCAACTGCCGTTTCGAGTAGAGATGCAGCCACGGCTCATGATTAAAAGAGTGATTGCCTATCTCGTGGCCTGCGGCACTGATCGCGGCGATAGCTTCGCGATTCTTTTCAAGAGCGGCATCCTGGCCGACGATAAAGAATGTTATCTTCAGGCCCCGCTCCGCAAGGAACCGGAGAACCCGCGGGACTACAACATCGAGATAGGACGGAAAGGTTTCCCAGCCGGGGTCGCCATGCGTTTTCATATACGACCACTGATTGTCGAGATCGAGCGAGAGGCTTGCGATGGGTTTCATACTACTTACCATTTAATATTCAACTCATCACGACAGAAGTTCTCGGCTAATCGTACAGTTTCATTCACGTTCAGCGTGCCATTTACGATGTGCGAGGAGTTAACAATATACAGGCCGTCGATCGAGGTCTTGGCGGGCGGCAGTTCCTGAGAGTAGTTCAGTACGGGCAACGGAAACACCTGTCGAACGCGTGAAACCTTGAACGCTAGCACATCTTTACGTCTGAAATGGGAATACATCTTTTCGAGTCCGTTCAAAAAGATCCGCTCGATGTCCTCGTCCGATTTATCAAACATCTCGTCATCAGACGCAACATATTTTGGCAAATAGATAAGTGCGTTGCCCCCGAAACCTTGCTTATCCACAAGTGCTGACATCTCGATAACACCGGTAAACGGAGCCTCGTCCGTGATATTCGTAACATAAAATTTCGAGAGGGAACACTTCATCAACACCGAGGCGCATACGATGCCCTGATACCGGATATTATCCAAACTGTGTTTTTCTTCAACGCTGAGCTGCCCGGCGGCCTTGGCGGCGACGTTAGACGGACAGGTCAATATGACCCGATCAAAGACAAGTGGTAACGGTGCGGAAAGAGTCGGTTTAGGGGGTAACCACAGCTCTGGTTCAGACAGAAAGGCGCCGGAAAAGCCTTTGGCGACCGAAGCCGGCGCGGTCATAACGCCGTACTTCGTCTTTTGCACCACGGGCTTAACATCGCTCCTTCTGCGACTGGCGGCGGTAGAAACACGGATCTTGCCATTGGCAAGCTTTTCGACGCGATCGATGCGGGAATTTAATCGGATCTCGACACCCTTTTCTCGAAGCACCTCGCCGAAGCGCTCCAGCACGCGGGCGTATCCTCCGGATACGTAGCCAAACATCTCTTTTTTGAGTCCCGAGTTTCTCGCTGCGTACATTCGCTGTATCGTCGCCCATATAAAAGCAGCCGAGGTTTCGCGATAAGCCTCACCCAGCTTTGCTGTCAGCAGCGGACGCCAGATCTTGTCAAAGGTTTTTTCGCCGGAAAGCCTGGTTAGCCATTCCTCGACCCTGATCTTCTCGAGCCGCTTCCAATTCCTGACGCGTGATGCGTAAAAGATCGTTGCGCCGAGACGCAGCTTGCTGACCAACCCGAGCGGCGGGAATTTGAGAAACTCCATGATGTCGGACATCGAAACCAGTTCTCCATCCGTATAGAAGCCCGTCTTGGTTTCGACCCAGCGAAACTGGTCGCCCAGGCCGAGTTCCTCGACGAGCCCGCGGGTGTACCCGTCCGAAGCCAACGTTACGTGATAGTGCTTATCCCAGACTATGTCACCGATCTCCCACGCGGACGCCAGGCCGCCGATCTCCGAGGCACTTTCAAAAAGTGTGACCTTTGCCCCCGAATCGGCTAGGCGCAATGCCAGGGTAAGGCCAAGAAACCCGGAACCAACGATGGCAACATTTTGCGTCATAAGTTAACTGACAGGATCGATCTAATCGGCAGACGACGCTCCCTAGAGAGAATCTGTTTCGGGCACGGCCGCTGCTTCCTGTACCTTCTGGCCCGTGATCTGATAGCTAAGCCCGCAACTGCAATCGAGAACACAGTCTGTCGCCTCGCCCGTAAACTTGTGAAAAAGCAGCCCGCATTTACAAACGGCGCCGACGGAGCGGGCGGGCGAACCCAAAACCAGATGAAAATCAGGAACAGAGCGTGTGACGACCGAACCCATACCGATCATTGCCCACCTGCCGATCTCAAGGTCATTTCCGATAACGCAGCCTGCGCCGATCGTCGCTCCTTCACGCACCAGCGTCGCCAGAGTGTGTTCATCCGGATCGCTCGGCCGCAGCGATTTGAGGTCAGGGAACGTTGCACGCGGAAAACGGTCGTTTGTGAACGTGGTCGATGCCGAGATCATTACGCCAACCACGATGGTCACGGCCGCGCATATGTAGACCATCGCATTGATCTTTACCCGATCGCCGATCTTAACGTCGTAAGCGATATAGCTTTTCTCGCCGATAATGCACTCTTCGCCGATCGCTGCACCGTGTCGAATATGGACGTTGTCCCAGATACTCGACCCTTCGCCGATGGTTACGCCGTCCTCAATGATTGCTGTTGGGTGTATGCGTGCCATGTTCACTTCTACCCGCAAAGCCCCTATTTGGTCGCCGAGCTGCTCAATTCTATGATCGGCTGCCAGAGGTTTTGCCTCATCGACCTGTATGCCGCCTCGATCACTCGAACCGATGCTAGGGCGTCTTCGGGCCGGATCAACAGCTCTTCCTTTCCTTGCAGGGCGTGCGAGAAGTTTTCGATCTTGGCCTTGAATGAGGCGACCTTGTCGTATCCGCTGCCGAAGACGGTCCAATCGGGACTTGTATTGACCTTATATTTGGATTCGCGCCATCCGATATGCAATGTTCCATTCGCTCCGAAAATACTGATGAAATACGGAAGCTCTTTGTTAATGCCCCATGTCAGGTCAACGCTGGCTGTGACGTCACCATGGGTCCTGGCAAACATCTTTACGTTTTCGTCGACACTCAGTCCCTGGGTGCCGCCTGCGTCAACCACCAGGACTGAGTCGATACCGCCGAGGAAAAAGCGAATGATGTCTACGGAGTGTGTGCCGTTATCGATCAAAACCCCGCCGCCTGACATTGCCGGGTCTGAGTTCCATCGTTTTGACATATCGACCTTGGCGGTAAAGGCATTTTCAAACTGAAGAACTTCTCCCAGCATTCCGGATGTCAAAATACCCTTGGCCTTGATAACGTCGCTGCAATATCTGAACTTTGACGCCATGGTGAACAGAACATTATTTGCCGCGGCCGCGGCTATCATCTGCTCCGCTTCGGTTACCGACAGGCACAACGGCTTTTCGCAAAGGACCGCTGTCCCAAGGTCCATAAAAAAGCAGGCGATCTCAGCGTGCGTCGACGGGGGTGTCGCTATGATCACCGCGTCGAGTCCAATTTCGGCGAGTTGTTTGTATTCGCTGAAACCCTCACCGCCGACGATCTCGGCGAGCGCCCGCGATGCATCGGTACGGACATCGGCAACCGCGACCAGATCGCAGCATTTACTTTCGTTGAACGCCTGGGCGTACGCCTGTGCGATACCTCCGGCTCCTACTAATCCAAATCTAAGTTTTTTCATAATAGAGTCATTACGTAGCGTAATTGACTTAGGGCGTATAGATCCTTCGCCCGGCATGTTCTATTTCCTCAGCGTCGAGGCTGCTATGCGAACATGATCTGCAATGTAGCGGACATGGTCATCCGTGTAGTTCTCATTCCACGGCAGGACGAGCACATCGTGAAGAGCTTTAGCCGTCGCCGGATAATTTTCCGTCTTATAATCGATCGCCTCATGCCGTGCGAGATTGAACGGGAACTGGCTGTCGCCAAGAGTGTTCTTTTCCTGAAAGACCTGACACATAAAGGCCGGTTTGACGATATAGCGGGGCGCCGAAAAAATGTTCCTTTCCTTGAGCAGGCCGGCCATGCCTACCGAGCCGCCCTCGATCTTAGACTCGTCGACGGTTAGACAGTATTTCCAGTAGGTGTGTGTTGCGTTGTCAGCAATGACGGGCGTTGCGATGCCGTCTATGCCTGTAAGCATTTCTGTAAATGCTGCGGCGGTTCGCTGCCTGTTCGCCACACAACTTTCCAATTTTTCGAGCTGGCCCAGGGCGACTGCTGCCTGAAGCTCGCTGACGCGATAGTTTAGAGCCATGAAGTAGTGGTCGGGATTCGCATCGCCATAGCCCCAGGCTTTGTTGATGTACAGAAACATGTGCCGCGCGAGCTTTTCGTCGTTTGTGACGACCATGCCGCCCTCGCCTGTCGTCATATGCTTGCCCTGCTGAAAGCTAAAGCAGCCGATGTCGCCGATCGTGCCCGCGAAACTGTCACCCGATCTTGCCAGAAAGGTTTGGGCCGAATCTTCTATGACCGAAAGGCCGTGTTTCTTAGCGATCTCCATTATCTCGTCCATCTCACAAGGGTTGCCGAACAGATGTGTGACAATGATCGCCTTGGTGCGCTCGCTGATCCTGGCCTCAATGGTTTTTGCGGTGACATTGAGCGTTTTTGTATCGACCTCGGCGAAGACCGGTACGACGCCTCGATATAGTAACGGCGTCAGCGCCCCCATATCGGTGATCGACGTGGTTATGATCTCGTCGCCGGGGTTTGGATTAATGGCCGCCACCGCGATATGTATCGCGGCTGACCCTGATGTACACGCATAGGCGTACTTCGCCCCCAGTGTCTCTGCGAACTTCTGTTCGAGCATCTTTCCGAACTTACCTTTTGTTGTGGTCAGCGTGCCGCTTTCGAGTGCCTCTCTGACGTAGCGGAGTTCTTCCTGGCCAAAGGTCCGTCCGGTAATGTCCTGGTCCGACGGGAGGACCATGATCCTCTCGGGGGCTGTAACTGGTGTCATATTATTCTTATTCTATTCAGCCGAATTTTGTGGAACAGCATTGAGCTTCTCTTGTGGTGAAGAAGTTTTAATCGTGTTGGATTTCCGCAACCAACGTAACTTTGCGAGGTAGGTCAACAACTTCAGATGACCCGCTATCGTTTTGACAGTTTTCATTTTTGAAATGCCGAAAAGCCGCACCTCAAGGACCGCAGGAAATTCGACGATCTGACCGCTCCTGAGATCGACCTGCCCCAGCATCTCGGCGATCCCCAGAAAGCCTGACTCCCGCAACTGGATGCCGGCAAATGAACTTCGCCGGTATACTCGAAAGCAACTTGTATACGTGTTTAGTTTGGTATGCAAAACCCGGCGGTACAGGAAAGACGCCCCTCGAGACAAAAACAAACGCCAGCCGGGGACATTACGTACACCGCCGTCCTTGTGATATGGCGATGCGGTAACCATATCAACGGAATCCGCCATTAGCGGCAGCATATTCAACAATTCGTGAGGATCATAGGTACAATCGCAATCCATGGAGCAAACTATCTCTGTTTCCGCCTCACGAATACCTGTCATGATGCCGGCTGCAACACCCAGGTTCGCCTCGTGCCGAACGACCTTAACGTTTTGCCGGCTGCCAAACAGGCTATGAAGAATGTTGAACGTGTCGTCCTTGCTTTGGTCGTCGACAAAAATGAAATTAGGCCGGTAGCCTCCCTCAACAAGGCCGTTTTCGACAGCCCGCAGCGTATTAGCGAGATAAGGCAGCGCTTCCTGCTCGTTATAACATGGGATAACGATCGTTACAGGTGTGCTCCGTTTCGCCGAGCGTGTCATTGAAACAGACGGAGTTGTGGATTCGGCATGCTGCGGAACGTGGATGAGAGGGTCCTCTTTCACACCAAGGAATTCGGCTACTCCGCCGCAGTCATAGAGGCCGAGGATCTCGTTCAGGATCCATTCCATCTTATCGAGCTTTCGATAATGCCGAATACGGTTATAGCTGGATGCGGCTGAGATGCGAGGCTGCTCAGGATCGAGTTCCCAAACGTGGAAATAGAA
>JBBQGO010000158.1:0-6143 GCA_038323125.1 Pyrinomonadales bacterium | reverse complement strand
GAACGGGCTATCTTTCTGGAACATATTCAGTCGGCTGGACTCAGGCGAACAGGCCAGCGCGATCTTATACTCCAGATCTTTCTGAGCACCGAGGAACACCTTACCAGCGAAGACCTGCATCGGCTTGTCCACAAGATCGATCCCACGATCGGCCTGACCACGGTCTATCGAACGTTGAAGCTGCTGATCGAGGCAGGCCTCGCAAGGGAAGTTCGTTTCGGCGACAACAAGACCTACTACGAACACCATTACAACCATGAACATCACGATCACATGATCTGCACAGAGTGTGGAAAAGTGATCGAGTTTTTTTCGCGCGATATCGAAGACCTTCAAGATCAAATGGCAAGCAACTTCGGTTTCAAACCCACACATCACAGCTTGAGGATGTGGGGGGTGTGTGTAGATTGTCAGCGAACCACGGTCGAATCGCAGACGGCTCCGACTGGAGCCCAGCCCCGTGTACGCGTAAAGACCGCGATACATTAGAATTAATTAATGATGTCAGATGTTGAAATAAGGTTCCTGAATGAGGGCGTTGACGGGCTGGTTGCCATAGGCACCTATTTGTCAGACGCGGTAAAGCGGTTTGGCATTCGGTTCGACGAGAAGTGCGACCACGCGAACGGCGCTCATAATTGCGCTCTTGTCGTTTCGACAGGGATTGATAATCTTACGGATCTTACCCAGGCCGAGGCGGAACATTTCAGCAGGCACGGGCGTAGACCGAATGAACGTTTGGCCTGCGAGGCAAAGATCATCAGATCCGGAGAGATCGTAATTATGACTAACACTAAACAAGAAGAGACAAAAGAAGGTGCGAAGGCTCCGACGGACAACTTCCAGCAGGAATTCGATGCCCTTCCGCTCGATCAGAAGATTACCAGATTACTTCGAATGGAAGCGGTTACGCTTAGCGAGACAGTAGCCTATGTCGTAAACTCACCGATGAAGGTCGTCGAAAAGGTAGGCGACGTCATGGCTGAATTTGGAATGAAACTTGAGGCGGAAGCTAAGAAAGCGACTCGGCCGCCCGAGGCGGCCCCAGCTTCAGACGGACCAAAGCGCCGACCGGCAAAGTCCAAGGGGCCTAAAGCCCAGGGCGCTTCGTCGCCGGAAGCTGACGTTTAGTTCGGCAGCATACTTCCGTGGAAAACTCGATCGAAAGGAAAACTAGTGTCCCGCTAAAAGGAGTGGGTGGATATGCGGTTTCGTTTGGCGTCATCGCAGCCGTGTTGTACGCTACAGGATTCCCGCTCTTTCTTCTGTTCTTTGTAGCGGCCCTATCGTTCTTTATCTGGAAGGCTTTCTCCGCGGATGGCCGCCATGAGACCCGATCGATCTTCGAGTTTTATCTTTCCGCAAATGCCATGCTCCGTGATGATGGCCGCCGGTGGTATGGCTTCGAGATCCAGGAAGCTATAGTGCGCGGCGAGAAGATCATCCATTCAATGAGTGCGGCACCACCGCTCGTTTATTTTGCTCTCGGAGCTTTATATCAAAAATTGGATGATCATAGCTCGGCGGTTAGGAATCTCGGCTATGTTGTTGAGTCTGTTGCGGGCGAGTCGTCAATAGTATTTCCGACCGGGGATTTGCGCGAATATGTCAGTATGCTGCGCAAGATCGAACGAAATCCGGCCGAGGCACCTCTAACCTATTCCGCTATCCGATCTCTCGAACGTGCCCGGAAAAACAAGACTGCATCACTTTTGGAGCACAGCAGAGGCCAGTTAGAGGCTGCGGCCGAATCACAAGATCTCAGCCAACACACGCTCGAATCTATTGTCGATCCTGCTGAATTAGGTTCGGTGGATGACGCTTTTATTGTGGATGCTTCGCCGGGTTCACCCCGTCCGGAGCCTGTGGTTTCCAATAGGGCTGCTGTTCACGATGACGTGCGAAACCACAATGAGCACGGTTCGCGGGCCGACCGAAAAACAATCTCGGAGGTGCTGCATGACATCTACGAAGACAAGGTTCAATAGCTATTTGGCGGAATTTCATTTCAAGCCGAAGAACTTTCGTATTGACCTCATCAAACCTTTCTGGCCATCACCCTGATTTTCATCCTGCCTGTCAGTTTCTGTCGCAAGCAGCACCTTTCTTTCCTCGATCAATTCGCTTATCGAATCGACCAACGCCGGGTTATTTTCAATGATCGGCTTAAAGGCGCTTTTCTTGATCTGCAGAACTTCCGTTTCGTCTACCGCGATCACGTTCGCAGAACGTGGTTCTCCCGTAAGCAGACTCATCTCACCAAAAAAGTCGTTTTCTCCGAGATCTTTGATAATGCGTTGTTCGCTCTTTTCGGGAACTTGAACCGACACTGAGCCGCGTATTATGACAAACATAGAGTTGCCGTCCTTGCCCATGCGGACAATGGCCTCGCCTGGAGCGTACACACGCGATGTAGAAGAGCTGGCAAGACGCTCGATCTCGTCATCTGACAATGCGGCAAAGATCGAAACCCGAATGAGGCGCTCGGCGAAGTTGTCAAACCTTTCTTCTGGCAGTGCATTCTCGGATTGGGTCGCTAGATGAACGGTACGGGTCGGAAATGCAAATTCTATACCCTCACGCTGAAAAACATACCAGATACGCTGCCTGATCAGGGCATCGGTGTCGTTGTGACGGTTGTAATCGTCAAGCCAGTATTTAACTTCCCAATCGATGCCGTTGTCGCCAAGATTACGGACACGGACTACCGGCCGTATCTTGCGCGACACATTCTCAACCTGCCGGACCGCATCTCTTACTACCTGAATGGTTCTCGCGGGTGAGTTAGAATAAAGCGTATTGAACAAGACGAGCCTTGCGTTCAAATTATCTTTCGGAGATACCTCGATCGTTTCCTTGCCTAAAACCGAATTGCTGATCACCAAAAGCTTGTTCTGAAAGGTACGTATCTTGACACCCCGCCACGAGACACTTTCGACAACACCTGTCCCTCGATTGGTAATATTGACCACGTCGCCAACCACGAATGGCTGATCTGCAGATAATGCCAGGCCAGAAAAAAGATTGCCCAGCGTGTCCTGTAGAGCGAGTCCGACGACGATACCGATGATGGTAGAGCCTGTAAACAGCCCCGCGAGCTGAACACTCGGAAAATGGGACTGGAAGATAATAAAGAAGGCGACAATATAGACGATAACCGAAAGCACCGTTTTGAGCAGCGACGATATCTCGCCCTGCGGCACATTGCGGTAGATAGTGTGCGTGATCAAATAATTGATAAACCGCACGGACGCTATCACCAGGGCCATCAGCAGGATGATCTTGACGATATTGAGGCCATAGACTATCAGGGTGACCCACGTCTGGGTCATCTTACCAAGTGCCTCGCCGCCTTCGACGGTCACGACGCCCTCGGGCGAGATTATTAAGCCAAGTTTACCCGATAGATAGGTGCGTAAGAGATCCTCGATAAATGGGAAAATGACGAGGAGCAGGGCGACAAAGACGGCGAATGCCGCGAAGTACGCAGCCTTCTTATAGAGTTCTGAAGCAGGCATATTTTGAGCTAAAACATATCAGCAATCCCGGTTGCAAGCAATGCCAAGGAGAGCAATGATACCGTGATCGCAACCAACCACGCACAGACGTTAAATAGACGCGTATTCTTGTGCTTTCCCATTATTTCCTCGTTATTTGCCAGCGAGACAATAGCGAAGAGGATGATAGGCAGCAGAAGGCCATTTATGCACTGCGTAAATAACAGCAATTTGATCTGTGGGATTCCCGGTATCAGGGCGACGATGGCACCTACCAGGATCAGCGATGAGAATATTCCGATAAAGATCGGAGCTTCGCGAATGCTCCGCGAGAGCCCTTTTTCAAATCCCAGCGCCTCGCTGATACTATAGGCGGTCGCCAGTGGAAGAACGCCCATCGCGAGCATGGCCGCGCCGAACAAACCGATACCGAATAGATATTTGGCATAAACACCGGCAACGGGCACAAACGCTTCTGCCGCCGTGGCCGCCGAATCGACTTCGGTTATACCCCTCTCATGCAGCATCGCGGCAGCACAAATTACGATAAATGCGGCTATCGCACAGGCGAAGAGTGTCCCGCCTATCACGTCCGCTCGCACCACGCTGAGGTCTTCGACGTCCATCTGCTTTTCAACCACGGACGACTGCACGTAAACCTGCATAAATGGCGTGATCGTTGTACCGATCATGGCCATGACCATGAACAGGTATCCAAGGTCCGTTTGAAAAGTCGGTGTGACAATGGACTCACCAACCTGTCCCCAATCCGGCCCCGCCAGATAAGCGGAGGCAACGTACGTCAAAAATACGAGCGACATTGCGAGAAAGACTCTCTCGACACGCTTTTGGGTGCCCCGGACCACCAACCACCAGATCACGCCGGCTGTTATGGGTACCGTGATATATCTTGAGATACCAAAAAGTTCGGACGCCTGCGAGATTCCGACAAACTCGGAAATAATGACGCCGGTGTTCGCGATGAGCAACGCGAGCATTACAAAAGCGGTCCATCTGACCCCAAATTGTTCGCGGATGAGATCTGCCAGACCCTGGCCGGTGACAACGCCCATTCGCACACACATCTCTTGTACGATGATGAGCGATACGATCATCGGGACGAAGGTCCAGAGTAGCGTGTAACCATATTGGGCACCGACACTCGAATACGTAGCGATGCCGCTGGCATCATTGCCAGCGTTGGCTGCGATTATGCCGGGGCCGAGGATGGCGAGGTAGGCAAAAAGGCGATATTCACTCAGACGCCGACGAAACCGCGATGGGAGGCGGAGCACTGCCTGAACTAACCCTTTTTGTGAAAAGCGTGCCAGATTCATTTCTAAAACTGCCGTCTTCGTTCATCGGTGCCGAAGGAGTCTGAGTCATTAGCGTCGTGAAAAATTGACTATAACTCTTTTGATATAAATAGAAAAGGTCACCACAAACCGGAAGAAAGTTGTCGGCAAATATGCCATTTGATAGAGTTCCTTTATGAAACTGAGTCGGATCAAAAGTTTTTTTACCCTAATTGCGCTGTGGACGTTAACTCTGGCTTTGCTGCCCTCAGGTTCTTCCGGCCAGCCCGTCAGAGGCAGGAGGGCGATGGTTGCGTCACAGCATGAGATCGCATCCCGAATCGGCGTTGATATCATGAAAAAAGGCGGTAACGCGGTGGACGCCGCCATAGCTGTCGGCTTGGCGCTGGCCGTTGTTTATCCCGAGGCCGGGAATATTGGCGGCGGCGGCTTTATGCTCATACGCAAAGCGAACGGTGACACGCATGCTATCGATTATCGCGAAATGGCGCCCAAAGGTGCCACGCGAAATATGTTTTTAGGCAAAAATGGGCAGATGATCTCCGGCGAAGGGTCCCCTACGATCGGGTACCGGGCCGCTGGTGTCCCGGGTACGCTGGCTGGATTTGAGCTGGCATTTAATAGGCATGGTTCGGGCAAGGTAAGGTGGGCAGATCTGGTTCGGCCTTCTCGGGTCGTAGCCCAGCAAGGGTTTGAACTTTCCCATCGGCAAGCTGATCTATTTCGCACGCACAATGAGTCGCTTTCGCGGTATTCGGAAAGCAAACGAGTATTCTTGAATGCCGGACAACTCTATACCGGGGGCGATAACTTTCGCCAGCCCGACCTCGGCCGAACGCTTGAAAGGATCGAAAGCGGTGGTGCGAAAGAGTTTTACTCCGGCGTGACCGCACGGATGATCGCCGACGATATGAAGGCGAACAGCGGCCTTATGAACCTCGACGACTTAAAGGCTTATGTGGCCAAGGAGCGAACGCCGGTACGGGGAACCTACCGCGGCCATGAGATCATCTCAATGCCGCCCCCGAGTTCGGGCGGCGTGGTAATGCTTAATGCGCTCAATATCCTCGAGGGATACGATCTCCGCGGGATGGAGTTTGGCTCATCGGGAAAACATCATCTGATGACCGAGGCAATGCGGAGGGCGTTTGCGGACCGGTCGGAACATATGGGCGACCCGGACTATACAGATATTCCTGCGGCCGCTCTGATCGACAAAAAGTATGCTGAGCAGAGACGCTCGACGATCGATCGAAATAAAGCCACAACCAGCAGCGAGATCGGCCATGGAAGCGTTGTGAGCCGGGAATCGATGGACACGACCCATTTC
>JBBQGO010000157.1:0-6148 GCA_038323125.1 Pyrinomonadales bacterium | reverse complement strand
CGGGCTGAAAGAGTTTCATGCAGATCACCGAAACTAGCTTGAGTTTTATCGGCAAGTTCTCATCAATTAAGATTTTCATTGCCTGCTCCGCCGTTGCTGACCAGTTTTGCGGCCAGCCTAATGACCTGACTGACCTGATCTCGACTGACGGTAGGATAGTTTTCTAGAAAATCTTCAAGCTCGCCATCCTCAAGATAATCGAAAAGAATCGTCACAGGTACGCGAGTGCCATCAAAGACGGGCGTTCCGCTCAGAACATCTTTGTCAACCCTTATCACGTTCATATTGGTAATGTTAGCAGCGTTGTATGTCTAGACAAACATCTTTCCCGGATTCAAAATACCGTTCGGATCGAACACATCTTTGATGGCTCTCATTACATCTAGCGTTGGTTTATCGACAGCATAAGCTAGATATGGAGCCTTTACATAACCAATGCCATGTTCGCCTGAGATTGTTCCGCCAAGCCCGACAGCGAGTCGAAACGTCTCGGAGACGCATTCGCGGGCACGGCCGATCGACTCAGGGTCCTCGCGGTCGCACATAAAATTGACATGAATGTTGCCGTCGCCGGCGTGGCCGAAGTTTGCGACAAAAGTGTTGTGACGCTTGCCGATCTCCTCGATCTTCGTGATCAACTCGGGCACTTTAGATCGCGGTACGACGACGTCCTCGTTGATCTTGAGCGTGCCGTATTTCATCAATGAGGGCGAGATGGCCCGACGAACATCCCAGAGTTTGTCCTCCTCGTCACGGGAGGTTGAACGCATGATGTCAAAGCCGCCGATCTCGCCAATAACCCGCTCGATCATACCGGCTGCTCGTTCGACCTCGGTAGTCGATCCGTCGACCGCAACAAGGAGTATGGCTTTTGCATCTTTCGACAATCCAAACGCAAAGTTTCCCTCGACCGCCTCGATACAGAACTTGTCGATGACCTCCATCGCCATCGGGACCAACCCCTCAGGAGTGAATTTGGTGAGGACCTTGCATGCGGCCTCCATCGAATAAAAGTTTGCCCGCACAGTCGAGGTCGCCTCGGGGATAGGGAGCAGTTTGAGAGTTGCTTCGGTGATGATCCCGAGCATACCCTCCGATCCGCACATCAACCCCGTCAGATCGAAACCGGCGACGTTTTTTACAGTTTTTCCACCCGTACGTATGACCTTGCCGATGGCCGTGATCACCTCAAGTCCAAGCACGTGATGCTTTGTAACACCGTATTTTGGCGTCCGCATACCGCCCGCGTTCTCAGCGATGTTGCCTCCTATAAAACTGGCTTTATAGCTCGCGGGGTCGGGTGCAAACATAAGGCCGTGGATCGCGGCCGCCTGCTGCAGATCGATCGTTCTTATCCCCGGTTGGCATATTGCATAGAGGTCGTCCGCGTTGATCTCGATGATCTTATTCATGCGGTCGGTGCCGACAACAATGCCGCCCTCGACAGGCACCGCTCCGCCCGTATAACCGACGCCGCCGCCGCGGGCCGTAACCGGAAAAAGGTGTTGGTTGGCGAGTTTGAGTATCGCAGCGACCTGCGCGCTGCTTTCGGGAAACACGACTGCCTCGGGTGGAAACTTCTCCTTCACGGCATCGGCACCGTATGGCTCGACTCTGGCGGGATCGGCGATGACATTATCATCGCCGACTACATCGCGTAACGCTCCTAGCACTACTGACGTCGAAGCACTCGTCGTCTTGCGGCCGGTCGAAACGAAGTGGATCGAGCTAAAATCCGTCACAGAACTCTCTTGAGGTTATCATCCCACTCTTTCACTTGCGGTTCGCCGAGCTTGCCGATCGAATTGGCGACGATCATCGACACCGCGGCATCGCCGGTGACGTTGATGGTCGTGCGGCACATATCCAGCGGGCGGTCGATCGCGAAGATCAGGGCAAGGCCGACCTCGGGGATCCCTGCCTGGGCCAAAACGATCACCAGCATTACCATACCGGCGCCCGGAACGGCAGCGCTGCCGATCGATGCGAGTGTAGCGGTCAAAACTATCCCGAGTTGTGCCCCGAGGCTTAGGTCCATTCCGAACGCTTGAGCGATAAACACGGCGGCGATAGCTTGGTAAAGACTGGTCCCATCCATGTTCACGGTAGCTCCGATCGGCAGCACGAAACTTGCGACCTCGTCATCGACGCCGAGATGCTCGATCACCCGCTCCATTGTCACCGGCAGCGTTGCGGCACTTGAGCTCGTTGAGAAGGCCAGCATCTGAGCAGGAAGGATGCCTCTGAGAAAAAAGCCGGGTGACTTTCTCGTAATGCTCCAAACCAGGAACATATAAAAAAAGTACAGCAGAGCAAGGCCAAGGATCACCGACAGCGCATACCAGAGCAGAGCGATGAATAGGTCGGTGCCCGGGGCCTCGGCTACGATCGCGGCCAGCAGGGCAAATACGCCGAATGGAGCGGCGTACATGATCAGGTCGATCATCTTTAAAATGACATCGTTCAGGCCACGAAAAACCGCTTTGACTGGTTCTGCATTCTTCGGCGGGATCAGGATCAAACCGATCCCAAAAAAGATCGCAAACACGATCACCTGCAGCATATTTGCGTTCGCACTCGCGGCCGAGACGATATTCTCAGGCACGAGGTCCTCGAGCGCCTTTAGCGGGCCGGCCTGCTTCTGTTTCTCGGCGGCAGTGATCCGAGTGCCGGCCTCTTTCTCATAGCTGCCGATCAACTGCGTCCGCGTCTCTTCCGTAACGGCGCTTCCCGGCCTGACTACATTGACTATAGCGAGGCCCAGGCTCACAGCAAAGACGGTCGTCATCAGATAGATAGCTATTGTGCGAAAACCGATCTTCGAAAGCTGCGTTATATTGTCGAGATCCGCAATACCCTTTATCAACGAAGCCAGGATGAGCGGTACAGCTATCAACTTAAGTGCATTGATAAAGATCGTGCCAAAGGGTTTGATCCAGTCGACGATGAACCCTCTTCCCCACTCGAACTGTGTTAGCACGAGCGCGAAGGCTATTCCGGCCGCCATGCCCAACAGGATCCGCCAATGCAACGCGAGCTTTTTCATGATTCGAAGTTTCGCCTTTTTCTTCGGACAAATCAAATTTCAGGCCGGCGACGCGATTGTTGTAGAATCTGGAAAAGCCTAACTTGAGGTAAAACTAATGTTCCCTATCAGTGACGACAACTCGGACGTTACCATCACACCGGTGGTAAATTATGCATTTCTCGGCCTCAACGTGCTGGTCTTTCTTTTTCTGCAGCAGATCGGCAGTAACGATGCATTTACATATGCTTTCTCGCTCGTCCCGCGCGAGGTAACCACCGGCGTTGACCTGTCGGGAGTCCAAGTGATCCGTGATTCGCTTGGGAACGTTGGCCAGATACAGCATTTCGAAACGCCGCTCCCTGTCTATTTCAATTTCTTGAGTTCGATGTTCATGCATGGCGATATCATGCACCTGGGCGGTAACCTTCTGTTCCTGTGGATATTTGGGGACAATATTGAGAATCGCATCGGGCACGTGCGCTACGCAGTGTTTTACGTGATCTGCGGCTTTGCGGCGGCTTTCGCTCAGATCTTGACGGGTCCCGATTCAATTATACCGATGCTGGGTGCTTCAGGGGCGATATCAGGCGTCATGGGCGGCTACGTGCTCCTGTATCCGCAGCGGCGGGTGCGTGCGTTCATCCTCAGGGTCTTCACCGAGGTGCCGGCGTACGTTGCTGTGGGGATCTGGATCGGATACCAATTGATCTTGGGCTACATGTCGTCATCTGAGGGCGGGGGCGTTGCGTACGCGGCCCACATAGGCGGCTTTTTTGCAGGGCTCGCCCTTATAAAAGTTTTTGCGATCGGCAAGCCCCCCCCCGTCAGGCCGCAATTAGCAGGAACCATTGCTGTCTGAGACAACAATTAGCATTCCAAATTCATCCTACGTTGACAGATGCGTTAAAATACATGCGTACCGTCCACCCCCGAGGAAAAAATGAAACTGTATAAATTCTCGCTTACGCTGCTCGCGCTCGCGCTTTTCGTCATTGCGAGCCCGGCGATCGCCCAAACTGGTGATTTCAGTGATCCCAACGTGGATTACAGCTTTTCGCTTCCTGACGAAAAATGGAGAATGACGGCCAAACCGTCAGAAACTGGCCCCAACGTCGAATATGTCTACGGCGAACGTTCCGACGGGCATCTCGAGGTTCGCAAGACGACCATTGCGAAAAATGCTGAACTCTCAGGCGTCATGCTGGACGAGGAGCAAAAACAGAGATTTCGGCAAGGCTTCGTCGCGGGCAAAGATGAGCCTTTCACCGGCAAGCTCAAAGGCGCGATCTCTAATTTTGAATTTGTTTCAGGCGGTCGGAGCATGATCGGCAGGTTTTACTTTCTGAGAGCCAACGACACGACCGTGTACGTACTGCGTTTTGTCGGGCGTCAGGATTCGCTCCGGTCGATTCGTCCTCAAACAGATTCCATCGCCCGAACGTTTACCGTCAAATGATCACAGCACGGCCGATCTTGTCCCGGCCGGCATGATATAGCCAGTTGAGCCTTTAGCCGCTATCATTGACCCGACCACGGAAACGTCGACCTTGCCGAGACGCATTCTTTGCGCAGCGTCCTGATCGATAGCTGTCACGATCCTCACATCAAACCTTTCTGCGATCTTCAGTAGATTCCACGCCGTTTGCCCGTTTACCTGATATCTCTCTCCCAGCAGCTCTCCAAGTTCGTCGCTGTTTCTCGCGTCGAACCATTTCAGAAAGTCGGGCCTGCCGAGGCCATCCGGGCATTCGGCAAGCAGAACGATCGTACCGTCGTCGCTGCAAAGGTGTGATGCAGACTCCAGCGCCTTGTGCGCCTGGATCATATTTATGTCGTAAGGGTAGCCCCCAGAGCTCACGATAACAAAGCCCCGTTTTTCTGGAACGCGGATCGTATGCCGCGCGGCATATTCCTCGCACGCCTCGCGGTGAGACGATATCCAATCTCCGCAATAAAGATCCGTCACCGCGCCTGCGTCGTCGACTATCGTGTTGATCGCAAATGCAGGACGGGCCATCGCGACCGCTTCCATAAATGCCTCGTGCACAGCGTTACGATCCAGACGCGCGGTACCGACGCCAGCGCGCCGGGCTTTCGTTTCCCAATCGAAAGCAAGCTTGTGGGTCCTGGTGATCGTACCGGTTGACGCCAGGCCGGGACAGATCAGCTTTCGACCGCCCGTAAACCCAGCAAAATAATGAAATGTCACTCCACCGACGATGATCACATGGTCATGCTCGATAAGCGCCCTGTTCAACTCGACGGGAATGCCTCCCGACGTCTCTCCGACGCGCACGATCCGCGCGAGGTCCCGGGGGTCGTGATCAAGGGTCTTTATCCTTTGCGCAATGAAAGGGGTAATTATCGAGGCCTTTTCTTCCTCGGTCACAGGCCGGTGAATACCCGTGGCAAAAATGACCCTGATGTCGTGAGCGGCGGTACCACTCGCAATAAGGCGCCGGACAACGAGATTGACGATCTGCCCACTCCCGGTCAGGCGCGTCGCATCGGGCACGACGATCAATACCGTTTCACCGGCGTTGATAAGATCGTCGAGCGGGACGGAATCAATCGGACAGTCGAGACGTTCACCGATCGCGATATCAGACATCGGGGTGCCTTCCGCGGTGTTGCCTACAACGTCAAATCTCACCTCGTCATACTCTAGGTGAATCGTATCGAGGCCGTATTTTAATTGGATCTCACGCATCTGATGGCTCAAACGTGCTTTGCCGGTTCAAAACACTTAATGCCTGTTTCGCATACATAGACCGCCTCGGCTTCACGATCCGTAGTTTCCATCTGAATAGTGAGATGGTCTATCCCGAACTGATCGTGCAGCCCCGCCCGCACCCTGGCCAGCAGGAGAGAGTGGCCGATAGCCTCGCCATGGGTTATATGAGCTGAAAGTGCGACGATACCGGACGAGATCGTCCATATATGCAGATCGTGTACCCCATCGACACCTTCGGTCTCTAATATCGCGAGTTCCACTGCGGCGTGGTTGAGGTGAGCCGGAGTGCCCTCGAGCAGGACATTGACCGAATCCATGATCAATCGCCAGGCGCCGATTATTATTATCAGGCTGATAAGAACGCTGCAGACCGGATCGGCCCATAG
>JBBQGO010000156.1:0-6154 GCA_038323125.1 Pyrinomonadales bacterium | reverse complement strand
CCGTTCATAAAAAAAGAGGCCGCCTTTTCAGACAGCCTCTTGTTGATCAGGGAAAGATACGATCTAGGGTATCTTTAATTCCTGGCCCGGTTGGATCATGTCCGGGTTGCTGATGATGTCACGATTTGCCTCGTAAAGGGCTTGCCAGGTGATACCGTATTTGGCTCCGATCTTGCTCAGATTGTCGCCGGCCTGGACCGTGTATGTGTTAGCACCACCGCCGGCATCACCGGCACCTGTACTGATATTCAAAACCAGGTCGCCCGATCGATAATCGGGGTCAATACGGCCATACTCATCCCAAAGTGCCTGCTTTGCTTCCGCACTCGGAGCGTTCCCATTAATATGAAGCACGCCATCGCCCTCACTTAATTCATACGTAGTGCCATTCGAATTGGCCAGTTCCAGAACCGACTGATATTTCTCTTGTAGAGACATAGTTCGTACCTCCTTATTTAATTGCCTTTTACGATCTTATTTTCGAGCTTACCGAGTCCGGACTCATTGATGATCTGGATGCATTGAACGTACTTGGCCCCCGGAACGGTTCCGGTCGCCGTCACGGTGCCTCCCATGGCTTCGATCGTGACGCCAGTACACCCGGCTTTCCTCAGAGCCTCGTCGAGCTTACCTTTTAGCATAGGATCGACCGCAGCGGGAACTGGGGTCGGCAGCGGTTTGGTCTTCAGATTGTTGGTAACCGCCTTCATTCCTTCGACCATTTTGACAGAGGTTTCGGCTCTGCTTACTACAGTCACATCCGCAACTTCACCCGTCAGGGTCGCGTTGCCGTCGTTGACCGCGACCGTAACGCCCATTATGTTTTCTGCCGCAAGTTTATCGGTTGCTGCCTTCTGCAGGTCAGCATCGCTCTTGCCGCACGCACTTAGAAACAAGACGGCGGCCAATGCCACAATTGTCAAAAATTTAACTTTCATCATTTCTACCTCCAAAGTCCTTGTTCTTATCGATGTTTCGTAAACATTATCACGCTGGATAATATGTCCCGGTCGGGTGACGGATGGTCACCAGATCCACAGAAAACATAATTAACCAGTGAAACCATATTGATTGATATCGAGAGTTTTCGCAACAGCAGATAATGATCGATCACGAAAAAATCTCATCAGCTATTTTTCGTGCGACGTCGTACGAGGTGTAGTCGGGCCGAACGATAATATGCCAGTCAGCGAGGCAGTATAGCTTTTGCCTTTCCTCAAATAATTGGAGTGCCTTTTGCTTGTTTCGGGCCAGCGGCCGGTCCTTACGCGAAAACGCTATGTTTAGCCAGCAATGCTCAAACGTTGATTCGAGCCAGACGCTTGTGTAGTTGTACGACTTGAGTAGGTCTCGATTTTCAGGTACCGTCCATGTGCCGCCCCCGAGCGACAGGATGCGCGAATCGGTCTGATCGAGGACCCGTTTGAGGTTCTCGGTCTCAAGTTTCCGATAGTATTCGAGGCCTTCGTTATCGATGATCTGGGCTATCTTGCGTTTCGCTCGATTCTCAAGTACGTGATCCAGATCGACCCGCTGGCACCTAAGCATATTGGCAAGGTGGCGCGAAACGCTGGACTTGCCGACACCCATAAAACCGGTCAGTGCTATTCGAAGATCTTTTTTCATCCGGAAGTATCACCTTACGACACTTCGCAGCATTTCAAAAAATCCCGGAAATGAAATGTCGGCGCATTCTGCACCGTTGATCACCGTCTCTCCGTCAGCCAAAAGCCCAGCGATCGCAAACGCCATGGCGATCCGATGGTCGCCATGGGAGTTCACTCTTGCT
This sequence comes from Pyrinomonadales bacterium, assembly GCA_038323125.1. GTDB lineage: Bacteria > Acidobacteriota > Blastocatellia > Pyrinomonadales > Pyrinomonadaceae > OLB17. The sequence continues at coordinate 4,365 of JBBQGO010000156.1, read as the reverse complement.
CCCTTAAGGCGGGATGTGCCGACACGGAGACCATCTGTAAACTCGGTGACACTGGCACCCATTTTACGCAGATTCTCGACCACTGCGGCGATGCGGTCCGATTCTTTTACGCGGAGTTCCGCCGCGTCGCGGATCTCGATCCCGCCGCCGAGTTGGGTGCCGATCACCGCAAGAATGGGTATCTCGTCGATCAAGCCCGAGATCCTGCGTCCGTTCAATATCAAGACTCGCTTTGCCTTGGGTTCCGCGAACCTTGCGCGTATCGTCGCGACCGGCTCATTGCTGATCTCGGAAAGATCGTTGACGTCGATGCTGCTTCCGAGGTCGCTCAATACGTCCAGAAACGCAGTTCGCGTCGGATTCACCCCGATGCTACGAAGCGTTATATCGGACCCTGGCAGACACGCGGCCGCAGCAATCAAAAATGCGGCGGCTGAGATATCGCCGGGGACCGCGACATCGCGGGCGGTAATAGTGGAGTCACCTGATACGGACACGCGGTTACCTTCGACGCCCTCTTCGCTTGTAGTGTCGGCACCGAACCACGAGAGCATCCGCTCGGTGTGATCACGGGTTTTGACGGGTTCGATGATCGTCGTCACCCCATCTGCATTGAGGCCGGCGAGCAGCAAGCAGGATTTGAGTTGGGCGGATGCCACCGGCGATCGATACTCGACAGCCCGGAGAAGGTCGCGGCCGCGGATCGTTATGGGTGGGGTACCATTTTCCGATATTATCGACGCTCCCATCTCGATCAGCGGCTTAACGATCCGGCCCATAGGGCGCTTTGAAAGTGATGGATCACCGATCAAGACAGACTCAAATTCCTGTCCGGCCAAAATGCCGGCGAGCAGCCTCATCGTCGTTCCGCTGTTCCCACAGTCGATAGGACGGCCGGCACTGCTAAAACCCGTTTTGCCCACACTACTAACGAAGACCGACGTTCCCTCGCGCCGGATCGAGACGCCCAGATCCACCAGACTGGTGAGAGTTGATGAGCAGTCAGCCCCGCCCGAAAAGTTATCGATGCGCGTCTCGCCCGATGCCATGGCCGCGATCATCGCCGCACGATGTGAAATGGATTTATCTCCCGGCAGCTCGATCGTCCCGTTGATCGAAATAGCCGGAGTGATCTTCATACTAAGCATCTTAGCTCGTTGAAATCAGCTTGTCTTGACAGCAAGTGCCCTAAACCGATAACTTACAGAACATATATTGTGTCTGAAATACGAGAAATCACACTGCCAAGCCGCATCGAATCGGTCGAGCAAGCCGCTGCGAGTGCTGAAGAATTTGCAAAAAGCCGCGGTTATGGCGATGGGGTGCTGTTTGCGATCGACCTCGCCGTTCGCGAATCTGTTGCGAATGCGATCAACCACGGAAATAAATTTGACGAGGAAAAGAAGGTTGAATTAAGGCTTGCAGAATCGGAGCAGGGGCTTGAGATCACCGTCCGCGATTACGGCGCAGGGTTTGTGGTTGACGAAATACCGGACCCTACGAATCCTGAAAACCTATTGAAGACAAATGGCCGGGGGATCCTGTTCATGAACTCGTTTATGGACGAGGTTGAGTGGTCTAATCCACCCGGCGGCGGCCTGAGCGTCAAAATGTTGAAAAAGTTGTAATGTTCGCCCTCATACTTGGACATTGCTGGTACTGTTGGTCTAAAATCTGCTATCACAATCTAATTACCGGAAACGAGGAGAAATGAGAAATGTCTGATATTACGATAACTGAACGCCAGGCTGGCGATGTCACTGTGCTTGATCTGGAAGGTAAAGTGACGATCGGTGAAGGCAGCGTTGAATTGCGCACCACGATCCGCCGCCTGCTTGGCGAGGGTAAAAACAAGATCCTGCTCAACCTGGCGGGCGTCGGCTATATCGATTCGAGCGGCATAGGCGAACTCGTATCGAGCTTTACAGCGGTCAAGAAAGAGGGCGGTACATTGAAGCTCCTCAACCTGACGCAGAAGATCCAGGACCTGCTGGCTATTACCAAGCTGTTAACAGTCTTTGACACCTTCGACGACGAAGCGTCGGCACTGAGCAGTTACAACTAGGCAGCCCCTTTTGGCGTCATAGTATCAACCAGATTGAGGATAAAGGAATTGATCGGTTCCTTTATCCTTTCTTATTTTGTTTTATGCATCTTTAGGCCCTCGGGCCTCATCTTTTCTAAGTAAATATGCCTCGATTTTTCGTCTTCGTCATTCTCACTCTTTTAGCTTCCGCCGTCAGCGGACAGAATGTCCGCCCCGGGTTTGATCTGTCCAATTACGGTGTCCTGGTTGAGCCGGATAAACGCCTGATGGTCGTGCTGTCCGCGCTTGAGATGGCGTCGATAAAGAACGCAGCCGGTGTCGAACAAAAGCTGATAAACACGCCCCTGTCGGACAAGGGCACTAGTTTTCGTGAACAGCTGCTCAGGGACAACGCTGACCTTAACGAAGACTTGCGAGGGCGTATATCGAACTTTGTAGCTCAATATAAAAGGCGTAATCCGGGCCTTACGGATGCCGAGATCGTCAGCCCGTTCATATCGATGGCCTACACGCTTTCGCCGGTGCCTGAACTCTCGGACCCTGTAGTTACGCGCGATCTGCCGGGAAACTTGCTAGATGTGCTTGATTTTGCTCCGCTGGCCCGCGAGTTTTACAGGCGTTCCACAATTAATACGAAGCTTGACGGTTATGCCAGATCCTATCTCGCGGACTCTGACGGCATGCTCCGAAGCTCGGCCCGTGAACTGGTGAGTGAACTTCTTGATTACCTGCATACCCGTCCGATACTGGTTTTTACAGAACGGGTTAAAGTCGCGACCCAGCAAGGTAAGAGCAAGACCCGCACGCTGGAAAAGGTAGAGACACGGCGGCACGAACGGAGATTCTTTTTCGTGCCCGAAAAACTTGCTGCCAAAGGGAACATCAACTTTTTGAACATCAGGGACGATTATTATGTGATAGTCCCGCCCGATACCGACATTATCTTTTCCGATGCACGCCGGGCATTTCTTCAATTCGTGATCGATCCCCTTATTCTAGATAATTCTCAGGAGATGGGGGCGATACGAGAGTGGGCAAAGCCTGTGCTCGATGAACTGCGCAAAACGGAGCCAAATGTCTCGCCCGACCTGTTTTTTGCGGTTTCACGATCTCTCGTAGCGGCGATCGACGTTAGGCAGAACGAATATGTTCAGACACGGATCGCAACCGATCAGGCCCGAAATAAGATCACCCAGATGAGGACCGATGACGAGAAACGAACGGTCTCGGCCGAACTGGAACAATTTAAGCGGTCGCTGGCCGATGACAGCGCTCTCAGGCTCTACGAGGATCACCAGAAAGGGTCGGTCCTTGCGTTTTACTTTGCTGACCAACTCAGGGGCGTAGAAGATTCAGGCTTTGACATTGCATCGTCAGTACGTTCGATGATCACGGGCTTTGACCCGACAAAGGAAGCGGGCCGGTTGGCGGCAACCGCCGATGCCCGCAGGCGGGCAATGGCTGAGCGTGACGGCCGGCGAGCCGACCCGGACAGCCGCCCCACGGCTATCGAAAATCCGGTTACTGCGCGGCTTATCGAGATCCAGAGGCTTATCGATTCAAAGAACTATAATAAGGCCGAAACCGACCTGCAGCAGTTATTGGTTCAGCATCCTGCGGAACCGAGGATCTATTTTACGATCGGCCGTGTGGCGGGTCTGACGGCCGTAGCGATCAATGACGAAGATCACCAGGCCAAAAAGCTGCATGAGGCGAAAACAGCATATACCGATGTTCTGCGAACAAAATCCGATAAGACCGACAAGGCGCTGGTGTCGCACACCTACGTGGCGCTGGCGCGTATCTATGAGTATTTTGATGATGAATCATATGCGATGAAGCTCTATGATGAGGCGATAAAGCTCGGTGATGTGACCGGCGGAGCTCATAAGGACGCGATCGCCGCCAAACAGAAGCTGCTAAAACCGCGATAGGCTGCGGCCCGGCAGGTCTTATGGACGCTTAATTCTACATTTCCTTTCAACTCTGATAACGTCTAGTTAATGGTAAGTAAAGACTTTAGAAGCGGCTTTGTTGCGCTCGTGGGCCGGCCTAACGCCGGTAAATCCACCCTGCTCAACCGGCTGGTCGGCGAGAAGATAGCTGCCGTTTCGAACAAGCCTCAAACGACGCGTCACAAGATCAAGGGAATTGTGACCCGCGACGAAGGCCAGATCGTGTTCATCGATACACCGGGCGTCCATAAGCCCGGTTACCTGCTCAACCGCCGCATGATGTCGGCGGTGCATGATGCTATCCTCTCCGTCGACCTGCTTGTGTTGATGCGTGATGCGAGCGTATCGACAGGCAACGGGGAC
>JBBQGO010000155.1:0-6158 GCA_038323125.1 Pyrinomonadales bacterium | reverse complement strand
CGATGTACCCATCAGGGTGCGCGTTTCGACGCTGATCTGCTTAGTTTCCTGATCGACCGTCAACACTTTCCCTGTTATCCCACGCGTCCGCCACTGCTCAACATCTTTCGCGTTTTTTGCTGCGATGTCCGATTGACTCATAATGTAAACGGATCGTGCCACTATCGACTTACCGTCGGTTGACGAACCACCTGTCACGATAACTTTGTCGCCCGAAGCGATGTCGGATATTGAAGAAGGCGTTGCCGTTTGGAGGCTGGGCTTCTCCGCCGACAAACGTTTGTACTGTGTAGCAGCCGATAGCGTAGCTGACACCTGCCCTGTCGCAGCGCGAACGACCATCGTGTCGCTGCCGATAGAGACCACCTCGCCGGTAATTGTAGATGCTTTTGCTGCCGATTCGGGGGGTTGGCCATTCATGGAGAAAACACCAAACAAAAGGGTAGTTAAAATGACTGCGTTTATATTTTTTAGCATGCTGTTACCTTTTAATTTCGACTACACTGCTTAAAATCACCAAGGGTTAAGACGTAAATTGTATATGTTAGGTTCGCGTGGATTTGTAAAGAAATGTAAGCTTCTGCAACGCTGCGGGTTACGCATTTCGCATGGTCGTCGGACTTCGACCCGTAAGAATAAGACCAAACCCAACTGAAAAGACCGCGAATAGCGCTAAAAGCCAGACATATGGAAGAGACAGGAGCGTTGTCCATATAAGTACCCCAATCAGGATGGCGAGCGTTTCAGATCGCGTATTTTCAGACAGAGCGTACTTAACAAACAGCTTTCCGAAACTCACCTGTAGAGCCACCCTTCCGAATACATAGCCAAGGATAAGCAACAGAACACTCAGCAGGCCGAGCGTCGCGCTGAGGTAATTGGGCAAAACCAATGCTCCCCCGATCGCCCCCACGGTGAGCAAGAGAAGAGCAGCGGCACCTAAGCCAAATACCTTTAGCGAAGATAATTGGATACGGGCGACCGCCCTGCCGACCGCTCCCGGTGCAAGGGTGGTCATCACAATAGAAACTACGAACCAAAATAGAGCGAGGACGAGGCGCTGGGCTATAAAGCTGATTGAAAATGTCGGAGAGAACAATTGAGACGGATTCTGCCCAAAGTTTCGCAGTTCTTCTTCGAAAACTCCGAACATGACGGTTTCCTTTCCAGGTTCTCTGAGAGGATTTTCGCTCTCAGGTCGATATGCCCCGCCAAAAATGATGATATCGCCGCCGATATACGCATCTTTCTTTTGGATCACGTCACCGCCGATCGTTGCCACGTCGCCTTCTATTCGTCCTTCCACGGTTACATCGCCGCCGATCGCCAATACACCTTTTGCCTGCTTATTGACGATGACGGATTTCCCTATAACGTAAACCTCCTGTTCAGGGGCATCGTTAACGATGACTGTCGTTTGGTCGTCAGAAGTCGATATCTCGGGGTTCGCGAGCACGTCCCCGGAAAAGAGATGCAGCGCGCAGAAGAGGACCGTCACGCCCAAAGGACGGGCCCACAAATGCTTTCCAATAAAGGTGAAATTCTTAAAGGAGTATTGCACGTTGACACGAAAGCTAGGCTCGTCGGATCTGCAGCAACATTCGGGAGATCAGCAATGACATCATCAATAAGGCGGTCGTCACGGCGGTCGCCGTGGTGACGTCGAACGATAATTGAGATGCGAGCGAGCGAAGGATGATCGTTAGCCCGATCAACACCGCATACACCAAATGCCCAAAGAAGCCGCCTACTATGGCTATCTGATCAATAGCAGATGCGATACCTTGAAAAAGCCGTCCCGCCTCAGAACCCATTGCAAAAAGAACGAATAAAAATAGGCCAAAGATTATAAACAACGCGTTAAACCGCTCGGCGGGATGCCTCAGGCCCGTAACACTACTCTCGGCATTTGCGATTATCGATCGGGTAAAGCTTGCCGGCAATTCGAACTGTGCCTCGTTCCTCAATCCGTTATTAAGGCCGCATAAGAACTGCTTTTGCCGGTTTAGCTCGATCGAGCATTCCTTACAGCCGTCAAAGTGAGCCCCGACCTCAATTTCACGAGCCGAGTCGAGTTCGCCGTCAATATATGCGGCGATCTCTTCCACTGGGCATTCGCTTGTTCTGAGATGTATATTCTCGCTCATGGTACCGGTCGAATTCGTAATTATATTCCTGTAAACCCTCTTTCAATAAAGATCTCTCGCATCATTTCACGGGCTCTAAAGAGCCTGTTCTTTACCGTTCCGAGCGGCAACCCTGTAACCTCGGCGATCTCATCATAACTCAGATCGCGTGAGTGCCGAAGCAGTATAAGGTCGCGGTACTGAGGCGGAAGGCACTCGACAACCGACTCTATTTCATTCCGCCATTCGCGGCGCTCATGGTCTTGTTCAGGCGACGGCCGGCGGCTTTCGATCTGGATCTGATAGCTGCCGTCTGCGTTTTCAGACTCAAGACTTTGAGGAGTGATCGAATTGCGGCGCATATGGTCGATCGCAGCGTTGTGGGCTATACGGTAGAGCCAAGTTGAAAATTTGTACTCCGGACTATATTTGGTAAGCGAATTATAGACTTTAATGAAGACTTCCTGCGTCACGTCGAGCGAAGCCTCATAATCACCGAGCATCCTGAAAACATATCCGGTAATGGGCCGCTGATACCTTCGAACCAATTCTTCGAAACCGTCTGTGCGGCCGTTAACAGCGTCGATGATCAGTTCACCGTCGGTCAACTTTCGGATGCTGTCTATCGTGATCGCCTGTGAGGTCATGTTGTGAATACTACGGTAAGTTTATGCGAATTGTTTCATTCAGTAAATCCGAATTTTGAATACACAAAACAGGCTCCGAGGAGCCTGTCGTGCGACCTTACGAAAACGTACTGCAATCTATCTGAAACCAAGGGCAGCCAGGCCCGCCGGAGCGGCTATTTCATCAAAACTCAACTCGCCTCCCGGCAGGCTTAATCCTACTTCATCGTGCGTGAGCACCTTTAACTCACGCCCGAGTGCTTCGGACGCGATGTTCTGAACGTTTGAAGGAATGAGAGTTTTGCCGATCACAAGGAGCCTTTCCAAAACCCCCTTCGACTGATCGCCGCCAAAGCGATCATTGTAAAACATTACTAATCTATAGATCTCGTCATCGATCTCAGACGGGACACACGTTACCGATCGAACGACAGCCGGCTCAGCCCCCCTGAGAATCAAGGCTGTGAAACCGTCGGTGTTAGAGCTGATCAGAAGCGAGTCGCTCGGGTCCTTCTTATCGATCAGCCAATTGGCCTCACCGACCGATCGCGGCAATATCAGGCCAGCCTTCCATCCAAGTGCTTCGAAATGGGTTTCGTACTCATCGATGACCGATAACTTGACCGCCGTCGCAAAAAACCGCGACCGGCCTTCCCTATCCGGCGAGATCTTTTTCGTTGCCAAACGGAGTTCCGCTGCCGGAGCGCCAAAACTCTGTTCAGCCTTCCAATCGAGGACTTCCGCGGCCTCTTGTTTCGATGCTGGTTCGGTCTCGAGGGCGAGAATGGCAGTTCGGGCCGTACCGCTCGGCAGCGCCACGGACCATCGCTTTTGTTTCAATAGGCCCGCAGTCTCAACAACCTCGCGGAGACATGCGGCGAACTCACCGTCATCCGATATATTTTGATCGAGGAAGTTGGGAAGGATAACGCCCGGCGGGACTTCGACCGATGCTGCCTGCTTTATCGAAAACTGTCCACGTCCGCTTGACTGTAATGCGACAGCCGAAATGCTGCCGATCTCGATACCGAGAGCGGCATTTGGGTATTTTGGTTTGGTAAGTGTAGAAAACATAAAAACGTTACCGATCAATAGCTGCTGAATGGAACGCCATTGCTGTCTTCGCCATCCGCCATGCTTTTGACGTCTTTCAATCCCTGTAGGCCGTCACTCGAATTCGTGTCCTCACCCTGTATCTCGTTCCATTCAGGTTTATCGAGGATCGGGTCCGAGGGCTTTTCCCGAAGATACCTGCCTGACACCAGATCATCGATGGATCCCGGGAGCTTACCCTTGTCCGCCGTATATTGATCGATGGCACGACGCATCTGCCATAAATTTTCCTTAAGAACAGTTTCACGCGCCTGGCGCACGCTTCGTTCATAAGTGGGCACCGCGATCGAAAGAAGGATGACCATGATAAACATGGCGATTATCAATTCGAGCAATGAAAAACCTTTTTGGCGGGACCTACCAATCACTATACTTCTCCTCATTGAGAGCGGTCAGATCAGAAGCCGACCTGACATCGAATACGTTCACTTCATCCCAACTGTCTGAATCGGCGTTTTGATACGACGATCGAAACTTCCAATCCCTTTCGCCCGTCATCGGATCGATGGGTATTTCACGCAGGTAAACCTTGGTGATCTCTTTTACCTCATTGATCTCAGTCGCCTGAGGCGAATTATCGTTGATCCCACTGCCGCCCCGCATATCTACGGCACGGGCCTTAACCCGCACGCCTTGTGAAAGAGTTTCGAGGCTCGGAGGGTAACGGTCGATGTTTTCGGTATCGAATATCTTACAATCATCAATGACTACGCGGCTTCGCGGATCTACCGGGCCGCCGGCTCCCTGCCCCGCCGGCAGCGTAGGGTTCGCCGTATTGACGGCCCCCTGCGGGCAGGCACCAAAAGTGTCGCGCTTAAATTCATCGATCGCGCTTCGCATCAGCCGCAGGGATTCGCGCAGCCTTAACTCTTTCTGACGTTTAACGCTGTTCTGAACCATCGGGACCGTCCCCATGACCAGGATAGCCAATACGCCAAGCGTGATGATCAATTCCAGCAGGCTGTACCCGCTGTCCCCGACCCGCTGTTTTTTGAGCCTTATCTGCACAGTTACCTAGTATTTGAATTTTACGGCAAAGTTCTTACCGGCCGCCGTAAGAAAATTGAGAACGTCGCGGTCAAAGTCGATCTCCGGCTTGCCGTCGGTCAAGGCCTCGATCTCAATAAATGCGAGCGTACCCCCCGATATCGTTTCAACCCCATCCTTTGCGGTCAATGACACGTACATCTTGCCATTTTGGTTGAGAAACGGAGTTGCCGCAGTTGAGGCTGCCGCCGTGCCAAACACGTCGCCAAAGCTTACGTTTCGCACCGCTACCTTCTTAACGTCAAACTTTATACCGATGACTGCCGACCTGAAGTTCTCGCTTCCCTGGACCATGACCGGTATCCTGACCTTGTCACCCGCTTTTAAGGCCGCGGCGTCCGGACTGCCAAAGCTGATGTCGATAGACGGAGCGGCTGCCGAGGGGCCACTCACCGCTTCGGGCTCTGTGGTTTCAGAAGGAGCGGTTTCGACCACTGCCGGTTCGTCTGAACCAACAACATTTGATGTTTGATTGAGCTGCAGCGTCTTGACGCTGCTGTCGATGGGCCTTAGGTTGGGGATCTGGGTTTCAGCGGGCTTCACCGATGCCGTCGCCGACGGTGCAGTTTGTTCGGCATTCACGGGGGCCGCTGCGCGAACATACTCGGGAGCATCTTTTTGCCTGTCAGGAAGCTGAACAACTGTGTTTGCGGGAATGCGTCTGGCTGCCGCAAGCAGTTCGTCGCGCTCTTCCTGAATGATCATTGCCTCGAGCGAACTGTTTGTAGGAACTGCAAGACTTCCGGTCGGCCGTTCGAACTCGTCTTCCGGCAAGATGGCCGGAGCACGGATCACACGCGGCGTAACGGCGATCACAATGTCGACTTGCGAATTGTCCTTGGTCGGCGTACTGAAGAGCCTGCCAATGATCGGAAGCCAGCCTAATACCGGCAGACCCTGACGGCTATTCCTTTCGGATCCCTGAGCTACACTGGCCAGCAGCAAGGTCTTATTATTCTGAATACGAGCCGTGCCCTTGATCGTGCGTTCCGTAAAGATCGGAACGAATTCGTTGGTTGATGCGGCAACGTCCTTTGACTCGATCTCCATTGCGACCTGAACATCCTGATTAGGAAATACGATCGGCTTAAACTTCAAGGTCAATCCGACCTGTTCATAATTGATCACATTTGACACAAACCCGTTATTCCCGCCGGGAACATTCGTATTGCCGGATACGATCTGAGCGGACTGTACCGGGACCCTCTGTCCTATACGTGCCGATGAATCTTCGTTGTTGAACGCA
>JBBQGO010000154.1:0-6167 GCA_038323125.1 Pyrinomonadales bacterium | reverse complement strand
CGAACAGCCGGCCGACAAGCCGCAGGCCTCGCCGCTGCCGGAGGTATCAGCGACCGATGGCGAGAATACAATAACCGCCGTCTCGGCACGTCGGCCTGTGAGCGAACCCCGCCGGGTCCAGACACCAAGAATCGCGGTCGCAAACGCTCGCAGTCGCACCGCAAATATTACCGCACGGCCCGCGCAGGACCAGGTTGGCAAGGCTCCGGTTCTTAACAGTTTCGAGGAATATGAGGACAGCTCATTACGACTGTCTGACCTGTTTGAGGACGATGGTGCCGGCGGGTAAAATGTGAGGCGATCAATATGAAAATGAAGAGACATATATCGATAGCTTTTTTGCTGCTAACGTTTTGTTTGGCCGGTCCAGTGAATGGACAGGATAACAATGGCGGCAGCGAACCGCCCCGCGGAATGAAGCGGCCGATGGCCGATCAGCCGCGTGATATGCGAAACAATATGCTGCGCCGGTTAGGGTTGAGCGCCGATCAGATCAAGCAGATCCAACGTCTCAACCAGGAGCGAAAGCCCCTCATGAACGAGGCTCAAATGCGTTTTCGCAAGGCGAATCGAGCACTTGACGAAGCTATTTACGCGGACGCCGTAAATAATGTCGACGTCCAGGCGCGTTTGCAGGAGGTACATCTCGCGCAGGCAGAAGTGGCACAGATCCGTTATATGAACGAGCTCGAGGTTCGCAAGATCCTCACGCCCGAGCAGCTTGTTAGGTTTCGCGAGATGCGTACGAGATTTGAGCGGACACGGGGACGATTTCGGGACCGCGGTGATCTAAGAGGCTCCGGACCCGTGGAGAGCCGAGGCAGGAATCGGGCCCCTTCACCCGTTGAAGGCGGTCGTCCCGACCCGGGGGCTGATGACAATGACGACGCCGACCCTGACGATTAGGGACACGATAATAGATCTCAGCAACAGGCCGGTCCGGCGTGGATCGGCCTTTTGTTTGTTTGATGTTCGCACGGGTTCGTTATATCCTTGACCGGAAACATTCTGCCGTACCTCTTTGATGAATCCGATCATAAAATATCTGGTTGAAGTTCAGGGTGTAACCCTGCTTTTGGGGCGCTCTCTTAAGGGGCTTCGCAAGCGTCCGAGGTATTTTGCCGAGATCGTCGATCAGATGGATCAGATCGGGGTCGGTTCGTTGGGCATAGTCATATTAACGGGCTTTTTTACGGGCGGTGTGCTTATTCTCCAGGCATATCCCACGCTCGAATATTACGGAGCACAGAGTAATGCGGGACAGGGTGTCGCCACTTCGCTTATTCGCGAGCTGGGCCCGGTATTGACCGCCCTGATGGTTGCGGGCCGTGTGGGCTCCGCGATCTCGGCCGAACTTGGTTCGATGGTAGTCTCGCAGCAGATCGACGCAATGAGGGCGCTCGGCACTTCGCCGGTTCGAAAACTTGTCACACCACGCATAATTGCGCTGCTTTTGACGCTGCCGCTTTTGACTATCGCGGCTGACCTTTTCGGCTTAATGGGCGGGGGCGTCGTTGCTTACCAACTCCACGGACTCGACATCAATACCTATGTTTCGTCCGTGCGTACTGGTATGGGCACCGATGACCTTATAGCCGGAATCGTCAAACCGATCTTCTTTGGTGCAATAATCGGGCTTATTTCCTGTTATAAAGGCTTAAATACCACAGGGGGAACTGTCGGTGTGGGCGTGTCGACCACGCAGGCGGTTGTCGCTTCGTCGATAAATATCATTATTGCCGACTTTTTCCTCTCCAAGCTGATGCAGTCGGCTCTCGAAAGCACTCTATTTTGAACGACCGGGCTGCCATAGAATATGTCATTTGATTCGTTCGATCATGAAACCTTGGATCTGACTGGTGACCCGAGCCGCGCTGATGACGTTCCGAATGGACGCATTGTTCCTGTGATCGAATTTGAGGACGTTGAACTCGCGTTCGACGACCAGGTGATCCTGGACAAGATCAGCTTTACGGTACGTCGCGGTGAAGCAAAGATAGTCCTCGGCGGTTCCGGCAGTGGCAAATCGACGATAATCAACCTGATCCTGGGCCTGATCAAGCCCGATGCCGGACGTATTTACCTTGATGGCGAAGATATAACCGAACTCGACGATGCCGAGTTAATGCGCATCCGCAAGAACATCGGTATGGTGTTTCAAGAGGGTGCTTTATTTGATTCACTGTCCGTCTATGAGAACGTCGCCTATAGGCTGCATGAGGAACGAGTGCCGGAAGATGAGGTCGAACACGAGGTCATCAGGATGCTTCGCTTCGTCGACCTTGAGGATGCGATCGATAAGATGCCGGTTGAACTGTCGGGGGGTATGCGCCGCCGTGTCGGCATTGCCCGGGCACTGGTCGGCAATCCCGAGATCATACTATTTGACGAGCCGACGGCTGGCCTTGATCCGCCAACGGCGAGGACCATTTGCGAACTTGCGATTAAACTTCGAGATATCGAAGATGTATCATTAATATTCGTGACCCACGAAATGAACAATCTGGAGTATATTTCGTCTGAATATGCGGTGATAGACCGGCAGGGCAAGATCAACTATGAGCACGAGGGAGAAAAGCTCTGTCTTATCAATACCGAGGTTATGATGCTGCGTGACGGGGGCATAATTTTTAGCGGAAAGGACGAACAACTTCGTCAGACGAACGATCCGTATATAGCCAGATTTCTCCGGGGGAAATAAGATCAGATGCCGCGAAGCAAACAAAAATTAACATTCAGCGAGCTCCGCGTGGGCATTTTTATGCTCGCGGCCCTGGTTGTCACCGGATTCCTGATACTGAATTCGAGCGGCAATTTTAATCCTTTCGAGAAAAAGCTGCAGCTTAAAGCCAGATTTGTCAGCGCCGACGGACTTCATCCCGGAGCGGATGTCCAACTCGCCGGAGTGTCGGTCGGGCGGGTCGCGGACGTAAAATTCCTTCCTCCGGATGCCCCCGAAGGCGAGCGGATAGAAGCTACATTGACCGTTGCTCAAAAGCTCGACGGCAAGCCTATTTCGGAACTGATTAGAACCGATTCGACCGCCCAACTGGTCGCGACCTCGATACTCGGCAACGACAAGATGATCAACATCACGCCCGGCACGACAAAGGGTGTGCCCGTGGATGAAAACGCGCTCTTGAGCTCCAGCGCCTCGGTCGGATTAAACCAGTTAACTGCGACGGGGAACGATCTGCTGGATCAAATAAATAAACTCGCCGTTCCGGCGAACGAGATCCTCGACAAGGCCAATCGGGGCGAAGGGACGCTCGGGCGTATGGTCAACGACGAGGCTCTGTACCATAGCCTCGACGGTGCCGTAAACGAAACCAGAGCAACGATGTCGCGTCTGCAGACGACCATCGACCGCATCAACGCCGGGCAGGGGAGCGCCGGCAAACTGATCAATGATCCGGAACTCTACGAGAACCTCAATAGGACTGTTGCACAGCTAGAAGCGATCTCATCCGACATCAGGGCGGGCCGTGGTTCGGCCGGGCGATTCCTGAACGACGATGCGTTATATCTGGAAACCCGTGATGCGGTAAGTCAGTTAAGAATATCCGCCGAGAAGATATCTTCGATTGCCGATGACGTTAAGCTGATCACGACTGACCTGAATGAAGGAAAAGGCACAGCCGGCAAGCTCTTTCGCGATGAGCGGCTGTACGAGGATACAAGACAAGCCATTGCACGGTTCAATTCCACCACGGCGCGGATCGAATCTATCCTCGCGGACGCGCAGGCGGGCAAAGGCACTATCGGGCGACTCATCACGGACGAAACTCTTTATAACTCGGTCAACCAGACGGCGAATAACGTTGCAACGTTTACCGGGGAAGGAACTAAGCTGCTAGACGATTTTCGCAAAAACCCGCGGAAGTATCTTCGTATAAAGCTGGCACTGTTCTAGCACAAACAAAAAGACAGCCACCTGGCTGTCCTTCTACTACTACTTATGGTGCTGAGGGCGGGACTCGAACCCGCACGGATCGCTCCACACGCCCCTCAAACGTGCGCGGCTACCAATTACGCCACCTCAGCAAAGACTAATTATCAATTATTAGCGGGGGTCCCGCCATTTGCCGCCGGCGGTGCGTCAGCGGCCGGAGCAGTATTCGCTTCTGTATCGACGGCAACATTTGCATTTCCCTCAGCAGGAACTGCGGCATTCGAGTTTGCATCGGCCGGTGCCTCAGCATTTATGTTTCCGTCGCCCGGAGCAACTTCCTCCGCTCCCTCGTCGGTAACTACCGATTCGGTCGCCGTCGGGTCATCGGGATTACTTGAGAGAACCGAAACGTTCCCCGTTAGAGCCGGCATCGCGAGCATCAGCGCGGAGAGCATAAATGCAGCGGCGGCAACGATCGTGATCTTAGAAAGCACAGTTGCAGTACCGCGCGGACTAAATGCCGAACTCGAGACATTACTTGTGAACAATGCACCTGCATCTGTTTTACCCGGCTGCAGCAATACCGCCGCAATGAGCACGATGCACGAAAGAAAAAATATACCGTATAAAAAATAAACCAAAACGTTACTCCCTTACCTGTAATTCACTATATTAGCAAAAGACTCTGCTTCGAGACTCGCACCGCCGACAAGTGCTCCGTCCACATCTGTCTGCGACATAAGTGTCGCTATATTATCCTGTTTGACCGATCCGCCATAGAGGATCCGGACCCTCTCAGAAACTCCGCCGCCCTGCGTTTCGCTGATGGTCTGACGAATATGGCCGTGCATTTCTTGAGCCTGTTCAGGCGTGGCGGTTTTACCCGTACCTATCGCCCAGACAGGCTCGTAAGCGATTATGATACGTTCCATATCAGAAACTGTCAAACCGTCTAAGCCTTGAACCAATTGACTTTTGACGATGTTTTCGGCGTGTCCCGATTCCCTTTCGGCAAGGCTCTCGCCGACGCAGACGATGGCCGTCAATCCGGCCACGAGGGCCGCTCGCGTCTTAAGATTCACTGATTTATCTGTCTCGTTATAGAACTGCCGCCGCTCAGAATGGCCGATGATCACGTGCGAACAGCCCGCGTCTTTCAACATCGGCGGCGCGACCTCGCCAGTGTGAGCTCCAAAATCATTCTGCACTGCGCAGTTTTGTCCGGCGACACGTATATTGGATCCCTCAAGCCTGTCAGCGACCGTCTTTATTGCCGTAAATACAGGAGCAATAACGATCTCACAATGATTAGCGTTTGCGACCAGCGGTTTTAATGCAAGAGCCGTGTCGACAGACTCGCCCACGAGCTTATACATCTTCCAGTTTCCCGCGATTACAGGTTTTCTCATGTACTTTTATTTATTGTCCAACGCCTCAACCCCGGGCAGGGCATCACCGGCGAGGAACTCAAGGGTCGCACCGCCGCCGGTAGATATGTGACTGATCTTGTCCTCAAGCCCTGCCTGATTGATCGCCGAAACCGAATCCCCACCGCCTACGATCGAGGTGGCTCCTTTCTCGGTTGCGTCCGCAACGGCTTGAGCTATGGCGACGGTGCCTTCGTCAAAAGGCTTTTCTTCGAACATTCCCATCGGGCCGTTCCAGACGATCGTCTTCGCTCCCGCAAGGGCATTCTTGAATACCTCGATCGTTTCGATACCGATGTCGAGGCCGACAAGCCCCTTGTTTGTAAACGCGATGGGAATGGTCTTTCGTGAGTTGAGAGGGTCGTAGCTGTCCACAACCTGATGGTCTGTCGGCAAAATGAGTTGGACTCCCGCTTCGTCCGACAGCTTTATTATTTCAAGGGCCTTAGGCATCATGTCGTCCTCGACCAGCGACTTGCCTATCGTAAAACCCTGAGCCTTAAAAAACGTGTACGCCATCGCACCGCCGATCAGCAATTTGTCGACCTTTCGTTCCAAAAGCGATTCTATTACCGGGATCTTGTCCGACACCTTGGCGCCTCCAAGTATGGCAACGAACGGGCGCTGCGGGTCGTTGAGTGCCTTGCCAAGGAACTCGAGTTCCTTTTCCATTAGGAGGCCGGCAACACAGTCCTCCACATGGTGAGTAATACCTTCGGTCGAGGCGTGTGCACGATGTGCGGTGCCGAAAGCATCGTTTACATAAACATCGCATAACTCAGCGAGCTGCTTCGCAAATGCCGGATCGTTGTTTTCCTCTCCCGCGTTAAGACGCAGATTTTCGAGCA
>JBBQGO010000153.1:0-6245 GCA_038323125.1 Pyrinomonadales bacterium | reverse complement strand
TCCAACGTGACCTATCCTTCGCTCGCCGGAACAAGAGTCGCTCGCGATTACGTTGAGTTCCCTTCGCAGCTTCTAGAATACTGGGTTGCTACGCCCGAAGTGCTGCAGCGATATGCACTTCATTACGAGACCGGTAAGCCGATCCCACAGGCGATGGTGGATAAGATCACCAAGGCAAGCACGTTTAACCAGGGCTTTGCGACTGTCGAGTACCTCTCGAGTGCACTCGTCGATATGAAACTGCACCTGGCAGGTGACAAGAAGATCGATCCGGACAAGTTTGAAAAAGAAACGCTTGCCGCAATCGGAATGCCGGATGAATTGGTGATGAGCCATCGCACCCCGCAATTTGCTCACGTTTTCGGCAGCGATGGCTATTCAGCAGGGTACTATAGCTACCTCTGGGCCGAAGTCCTCACCGCTGATGCTTTTGGAGCATTTAAGGAAGGGAAAGGGCCGTATGACAAAGCGGTCGCGGAGCGGTTGACAAAGAATATCTTCTCGATCGGAAATACGATCGATCCGGCGGAGGCCTATCGAAACTTTCGCGGACGCGATCCGATCGTGGACGCTTTGATGATCAAGCGTGGGTTCCCGGTCGCGGCTAAGGCCGATCCTACGGAATCTGAATAGGAGATCGCCGCGGGGCTCTATTTCAGCCGTCGCTCCTTACGGGACGGCGGCTGTTTTTATTTTGACTGGATCCCGAGGCTGCGCATCCGGCGGTACAGGTGGCTTCTGTCGACCCCCATGTCCTCGGCTGCGCGAGAAACGTTTCCGTCAAACTCGCCAAGCTTGTGAAGGATGAATTCTCGTTGATAGGCGTCGGTCGCCTCTTTGAAGTTGGGAAAGCGAAACTTGCCGGCCGGCTGTCCGTCGCCGGGCTCCATCTCGGGCAGGTCGGTGACATCGATCGTTTCCTTCGCGTTCATTATGACGATCCGCTCGACCGCGTTTTTTAGCTCGCGAACGTTGCCGGGCCAGTCGTACTCTTGCAATGTCGCAATGGCGTCCGCCGTAAACACCTTGGCCGTCTTGCCGTATTCCATCGAATAGCGTCGATTAAAATGGTCCGTGAGCAGCTGAATGTCCTCGCGCCGCTCACGCAGCGGTGGGACCTGAAACGGTATTACGTTCAACCGGTAAAATAGGTCAGACCGAAAGTGGCCGTTCTCGATCAGGCTCTCAAGAGGCTTATTGGTCGCCGAGATGACACGGACATCGACCCAGACGGGCGTATTGCTGCCGACCGGCTCAAAGCGTTGTTCCTCGAGGACACGCAGCATTTTGGACTGAACGCGCGGTGACATATCACCGATCTCATCAAGGAACAGTGTTGCCCCGTCGGCTATCTCAAATTTCCCCTTTTTTGCGCGGGTCGCCCCGGAAAAGGCTCCCTTGGCGTGTCCGAAAAGCTCTGATTCGACCAGTTCCTCGGGAATTGCCGCGGAATTGATCTCGATAAAAGCGGCTCCCTTTCGCTTAGATTGGGCGTGGATCGCACGTGCGACGAGTTCCTTTCCCGTGCCGCTCTCGCCCGAGATCAATACCCTGCCATCGGTAGGTGCAACGATCGCGATCTGTTTGCGTAAGGCACGCATCGCCACCGATTCGCCGACCATCACGTACTGTTCGGCCAACTCTTCGCGAAGCCTGATATTCGTCACCTCAAGTTCGCGATGCCTGATCGCGTTTTTGACAGTAATGACGGTGCGTTCGAGGCTCAGAGGTTTTTCGATAAAGTCGAAAGCACCTAATTTGGTGGATTTGACGGCAGTCTCAATATTTCCATGCCCCGAGATCATAACGACAGCCGAGTCACAGCCGTCGTCCTTTAATCTTTTCAGTGTATCCAGGCCATCGAGCCCGCTGCCTAACCAGATGTCGAGCAAAATACAATCAAAATTGTTCGTCTTGGCCATCTCGAGGCACACTTCGCCCGATTCGGCGGTGTGGACCAGGAATCCTTCATCCTCCAGAACGCCGCGCAGCGTGTCGCGGATACCGCGTTCGTCATCAACAATTAGGATCGAATTTTGCATTTAGCCAACTCACCCGCTGACAGGCAGCTCAATAATAAATTTTGCTCCACGCGGCTGATTGGTCACCACGTTGATCCGGCCATGATGCTCCGCAATTATACGGTTGACGATCGCGAGGCCAAGTCCGGTACCGCGGCCCTTTGTAGAAAAGTACGGTTGAAAGAGCTTTTGCAGATCGCCCGGTGCGATCCCTTTGCCGTTATCCGAAACCTCCGAGACGACAATGTCTCGGGCAGCGTCAAACCGGGTTGTAACCAGGATACGCGGGCCATCGGCCGTTTCGTCAAAGGCCTCGACCGCGTTCTGGATGAGGTTAACAAAAACGCCTTTCATTTGCTCGGCATCGAGGGCGAGTTCGGGCAGCGTAGCGGCCAGTTCGGTCGCGAGCGTTATGTCGGCAAATCGTTGATCAAAGGCCGCAACCGCCTGAACGATGACCTCGTTCAGGCCGCGTGTTTCGAGTCTAATGTCCGGGAGGCGGGCAAAGCGCGAAAACTCGTCGACCATTGTCTTCAGCGACGTGACCTCGCGAAGGATCGTCGCGGTGCTCTCATCCACAACATCGCCTATCGAGCTTTTGTCCGATGCCACCGTGCCGCCGCCGTTACCTGAAGAGTTGTCGGCGAATCGCTTTGCGATGC
The DNA here is from genome assembly GCA_038323125.1 of Pyrinomonadales bacterium. Taxonomy (GTDB): domain Bacteria; phylum Acidobacteriota; class Blastocatellia; order Pyrinomonadales; family Pyrinomonadaceae; genus OLB17. Next base: position 3,562 of record JBBQGO010000153.1, on the reverse strand, counting down.
GCTCGGCCGATAGCTGGATCGGTGTAAGCGGATTTTTGATCTCATGGGCCATCCTTCGAGCAACTTCCTGCCACGCCGAAGCACGCTGGGCCGAGATCAGTTCGGACAGGTCTTCGATGACGAGGACGACACCGCCGCCCGCCGGGAGCTTGGTCGCAGTGATGGCAACCGTCAATTCGGCTTCCTGACCGCCGCTCACATCGTCACGGTTGAGCATTGTTTGATCGGAAGCCCGCCCAACGCGGCGTGCACGCCTCAACAGCCTTTCAAACACGGGCCGGTCCTCGGCCTTGATCAGTTCGAGCAAACTTGCTCTTTCCAGCTCAGCGTCGCCGATGCGAAGGATCTCAAGCGCGGCCCGGTTGATGGTGGTCACACGATCCGCGTCGTCAAATGAGATCACGCCGGTAGGCAGCGTTTCCAGGACCGTCTCGATATACCGTCGACGCTCGCTTAGTTCGATCGAATTTGACTCAAGCTTTGCCGACATCTCGTTAAATGTTGTAACGAGCAGGGCGAGTTCGTCCTCGGCAAGTACGTCGACCCGGTGGCCCAAATTGCCGCGGGCGATCTCGTCGGCTCCCTCGGCGAGGGCCTTGATAGGCATGGTCAAACCCCGCGCGACATAAAAAGCGATCCAGGAAGACGCAAAGATCAGCAGGAACGTCAGTACACCCAGCGTAAGCAGCCCTACCTGCCGCACCGTAACTTGTTTCTGTTTGAGGTGTTCAAATTCGAGCACCGAGTTCTCAACGATCTGACTGACGGACCGTTCTCCATAGGCGTCGGGTACGATCAGCAACCTCCGCCCGCCCGGAAGCTCGGCCAACGCCACATCGAATCCGCGGCCATCGCGCAGCGAAGGGTCAGCCATATTACCCATTCTGACCGCCATGAGAAGCCCCTCAAGCTCGGAGCGTTCCTCCGGCGACACAGAACGCGAAAACGAGGCGATCTCACGCTGGCCGGCGTCGTGTATCGCAATATGGGCCAGATTGCCCGCATAGACGATCCTGCGGAGTTCCGCGATGTCAGGTTCGGTGTCGCCTATACTTGCCGCCAGCATCTGCACCGATTCGTCGAGTTTCGCGGTTCGGTCGATCAGCGATTGTTCCTGCATCTGGCGGGCCTCAGCGATAACGTTTTCCGGTATCTGGGTAAACCAACGCTCGAGCGCCCGGTTCATAAACAGATACGAAAACACGGCCATTGCTATGATCGGCAGCAGGCTGACAGCAAAGAAATAGATCAGCAGCCGCGTTTTGATCTGAGCACCCAATTCAAACGTTCGCCGCTCGCGCATCAGCTTAATGAGGCTGCGTAAAAAGATAAAGCCAAAGATCACAAACGCGGCAAAGTTGAGCGACGAAAGGGCATAGAGTTGCAGAAGGTCGCTGGACGATTCGATGGCGAGGTTTTTCCAGAGGTTTGTGGACTGCAGGACGATGAGCATCGCGAGCGACGCGACCATAAGTGTACCGACCACCCACGGCGTCTTGCGTCGTTTTAGTTTGTCGCCCGCACGCTGCATTGAGTGCAAGTTTAGCATAATAGCAGACAGCGAATTGCGGGCGTTGTGGATGCCCCCGCTATCCGATAGAATCAAGCGGAAATGCAAAACGCGCACCCAGTTTTCTATGACGAGAACGGACGTTTACGCAGCGGCTGGAGGGTCGCGGCGTTCTTGTTTGTCCTGGCTCTTGCTGTTGTCCTCTTCGGATCAGCTGCTGCGATGGTCATAACCGCGCTTGGGCTCGATGCGGAGCCGGGCACAAATGCGTTTCTCGCGGTCAATTCATCAATTTCCCTTGCTCTCGCGATCATTCTCGGATGGCTATTTGGCCGTACGCTTGAGGGCCTTCCCTTTCGGGCACTCGGGGCGGCCTTTACCAGTGGTTGGTTGAGAAATTTGCTGGCGGGATTGGCAGCGGGTGCGCTGACGATCACATTTGCCGTCGTTCCGGCCGTTGCCGGCGGCGGCATCGCGTTCCTCTACAATCCGCTAGGCGGATATGCGATCGCCAGGTCCTTGGCGATCTCGTTCGTTGTCTTTGCTCTCGCCGCGGCCTTTGAAGAAGCACTCTTTCGAGGCTATATATTGCAGACCTTTGCCCGGTCCGGCCTGGCGTGGCTGGCCATCGTGTTGACCTCGGTCTTTTTCGGCGCGGTTCATCTCGGCAATCCGAACATAAACGTTATCGCTGCCATCAACACCGTGCTCGCGGGTGTCTGGTTTAGCGTCGCCTATCTCAAAACGCGTGATCTATGGTTCGTCTGGGGCATGCATTTTATGTGGAACTGGGTACAGGGTTCGATCTTCGGCATCGAAGTCAGCGGCCTTACTTCGATCACTAATGCGCCCTTGCTGCTTGAAGTGGACACCGGCCCGTCATGGCTGACGGGCGAGACATACGGCATCGAGGGGGGAATACTCTGCACTATCGCACTCGTAGTTTCAACCGCCGTGATCTATTGCATTCCATGGCTAAAGCCGGACGCGGAGATGCTGGCCCTGACCTCAAGGCCGGAACCGCTTGCGTAATGCGGATCGTTCCGCCATTTATGCCGCTTGTATCTTAAACGAGATATCTACGGCTCTTGCGGAGTGGGTCAGCCGTCCGACCGAGATCAGGTCGACACCTGCGTCGGCAAATGAACGAACACGGTCGAGGTCCATTCCGCCCGAGGCTTCGATCAGGACCGAGGGGTTGATGCCGCGTGCCATCTTGACGAGTTTGGCGGCCTCTTCGGGTGTTTGGTTGTCGAGCATTACGATCTCGGCACCGGCTTCGATTGCCTCGCGAAGCTGTGCCCAATTGGTGATCTCGACCTCTATTTTGTGCAAATGCCCGACGCGCTGCTTGGCCGACTTGACCGCCTCAGTGATGCCGCCCGCCAGGACGATGTGGTTGTCCTTGATCAATACACCGTCGTCTAGACCCATTCGATGGTTCTTGCCGCCTCCGATCGTTACCGCATATTTCTCGAGCATACGCAGCCCCGGGGTGGTTTTTCGCGTATCGACGATCTGTGCCCCCGTGCCCTCGATAGCCTTGACGAACTGGCGTGTCAATGTCGCGATGCCCGACATACGCTGCATAAGGTTAAGGGCCGTCCGCTCACCCACAAGCAGCACATCTGCGTAACCCTTTAATGTTGCGAAAACAGTGCCGTTTCTGATCTCGTCACCCTCTGCGAATGAGGTCTCGATCTCACCGCACTCGGGGTCAAGATGAAAGAAGACCGCCTCGGCGACATCGATCCCGCAAAGCACGAGGTCTTCCTTAGCCAAAAATCGTCCAAGCCCGCGCGTATCAGCCGGCACCGTCGACGTCGTTGTTATATCGCCACGCCCAATATCCTCAGCGAGAAACTCGCCGATACTGGCCAACACTTCCCCATTCTCAAGCCAGTTCATACTTAAATTGATTATCGCCGGTACGCCGTTCCGACAGCAGCCGATCGTAGTCTAAGAGCATTTTTCGCGATCATTTGAGTTCATATTGTTCGCGATTCAGGTGTTCCCAATCGCGAAGGAGTTCAAATTGTTCGTTAGGAATCC
>JBBQGO010000152.1:0-6248 GCA_038323125.1 Pyrinomonadales bacterium | reverse complement strand
TCTGCTGCTGGTTGTGAGTTATCGCACCGGCGTCTTCGATAGTTATATTAAGGCCCAATTTGTCGCAAAGATGGCAGATATCGGTATGGTCTTCGATGCCGATGTGTTTCGCGTCTCGGTCAATCCGCTTGAGCTGGAGCTTAAGAACGCCACTTTTACCGACAGGGTCAGCGGCGAGCGGCTCTTTTTCATACGCGACGCCCGCCTCGGCATTTCGGTCGAGGACCTCTACGCCTGGCAGCTCAGCCGCGACCTGTCCATCGATAAGACCGAGATAAACGGGGCCGAGGTGTGGGTCAAGTTTGACGAAGAGGGCCGCTCGAATTTTGCAAACCTCAACCTCGTTGAGGACGAAGGCGGCTCGCGGGTCAATTTTAAGTACGACTCGGTCGATTTCATCCTTCAGGACAGTGTTGTGCACTTCGGCGACTTGTCGCGACGGATCTCGGGCAATGCACGCAAAGTGTTCTTTCTTCTCTCGCCAGTCGATCGCACCGTCCCTGATGAGCAAAAGCGATACAGGTTTGACCTGAACTCGACCGACTCAAATTTCATTTATGACGAGAGTGTGATCGAGGGTATTAATATCCGCGCGGCCGGCATCGCCGATGAGGCGGGTGCCGAGATAACCAGTTTTGAGCTTCGAAGTCCCATAGGCGAAACGACGATGTCCGGCCGAGTGGTCGATTGGTCCTCGCCCAGATATGAGATGGATGTTCGATCAACTGTCGACCTGACGCAGGCGTCGAGCGTATTACCCATCGGCACCTCACTAGTTGGCGTCGGCAACTTTCGGGGCAAGGTATCAGGCCACGGAGAAAGCTACAGGATCGAAGGCGAGGCCGATGCCGCGTCTTTGAGGGCGGAGGGCGTCGCTCTGCGTGGCGTCAATATAATGGCAACTGTCCAGGGCATCAACTCCAACTACGAAGCAAGCGGCACGGCCATCGCCCGGATGCTGACATTTGACGATTTTCGCATAGACTTTCTGAAATTGACCGGCAACGTGATGGGAACCGGGACCGATTTTCGCTGGCTTGGCGAACTGCAGGCCGCGGCCGCTACCACCGGAAGTATGACACTCGGCGGCCTCTTTCTTTCAGACGCACTGGCGGAGTATAAGGACGGGCAGCTCCGGACCGAGGCAGGAACGGCACGGGCTCAGAAATTCGCCCTCGGCGATACTGAATTTGCAGATCTCACCATCCGCAATCTGCAGTTTGCTAACTCGAACGGCGTTACCACGATCTCATCGCCCAACGTTCAGGCCCGCCAATTCAGAACAAAGGATTTTGACCTGCGCGGCGTATCGGGCCGAAACGTCCGCATAAGGAACTCAGGCACCCGTACCGACGTCGAACTGGCCGGCGTCACGGCCGAATCTGCCCGCAGCAATGATGCAAACCTGAAAAACGTTTCGGCGGGGTCGTTAAAGTTAGTTGACCGGCCAGGTTCTGTTTCAGTGACCGCACAGAATGTTCGCACCGGCCGTATCGATGCAAACGGGACCCGGGTTGACGGGCTTGAGGCTCCTTCGATCACGGTCGATGACACCTCTGCCGGCACGGTTATCTATGCGGAACGGCTTCGCGTGGCACGCGTTGATACGGGCGCCGCTTCGCTCGGCAGCGTCAACGTCGCCGGCGTCCGCTTGACGCTGCGGCAGGGCCGTATCGAGGCAAGGTCGGGTGACATCAACGCGGGAAACATCACACTTGCCCGGACGGCCGATATGCCGAAGGGCGGCACGCTCGAGGGTGTAACCCTCGCTCGCCCCGTTTACACTCTCGAACCCTCTGGCCGTTATCGAGTGACTGCGGATATGAGTCTCGGCGGCGGCACGCTTGGCAGCATCGCCCTCGGAGCCGCCCGGGCGAGGGTAGATGTAAACAACGACCGCGTCGCCTTGAACGACCTGTCGGGCGACATAATGGGCGGCAGCCTCAGCGGCAACGTCGGACTAGCCTCTAATAGCCGAGAGATCTCAACACTCAGTGGCGATTTCTCGAATCTTGATATATCCAAGCTGCTCGCGCTGCAGGGCGGCCGCATCCTTCCCGTCGAAGGCCAGATGACGGGCAGGGTCGACATGACATTCCCGGGCACCAACTTTCGCGCGGCGACCGGCAGCCTCAACGCCGATATCACAGCGAGTGCCGGAACGGCCGAGAGCGGCATGATGCCCGTGAACGGTGAGCTGCGGCTGAGCGCTGACAACGGCCTGTTCAATGTCGATATCGCGAGGCTGAACACCGGAACCACAAGCCTGAACGCCACCGGACGTTTCGATATAAGAGACGACAACTCAGACCTTGCTTTGACCCTGCGATCCGCGGACGCCTCCGAGGTTGACCGCTTGATCCGGGTCCTCGGCGTCTCGCCCGACCTTGAGGCGCAGTTAGACTCGCTGCAGGTCCAGTTTGCCGGCAACCTGACCTTTGACGGCACGATCACAGGCAATCTTTTTGATCCGATCGTCGATGGCCGGGCGGCACTCGACATGGTTTCAATGCGTGGGCGCCCGATCGGCAGCGTCGCCACCAACATATTCGTCTCGCGTAACGGGATCGAACTCCGTGACGGGCGGCTGCAGGATACCACCGGAGGAACGGCTACCTTTGCCGTTAACATTCCAACGGGTGGCGTTAACAATACCTCGATACAGGCGACGCTGACCAGAGTCAATGCAGGCAACCTGCTTGCGGTGCTGCCGATCTCGCTGCCGGCGGACTTTGACGGCCTCACGTCCGGCACGGTAGATATTAGCGGCCTGCCCGACGCCGCCCAGGGTCAGGTCAACCTGACAGCCGCAAAGGGCTCGATCGGCGGGCAGTCGTATGACGGGCTTGCGGTCAGGGCCGTTTTTAACGGTACATTGATCGAACTTCAACAGGCCGAGATGAGGATCGGCAGCGGCAGTTTTACGGCGACGGGCAATTACGACCGGGCGACCGAGTCTTTTGCTTTCGACATAGGCGGCAAAACCCTTCCGGTTCCGCTTTTGACCGCGTTTGTTCCTAATAATCAGAGCTTGCCGCTGATGGCCGGCGAGGTGGACTTTACTGCCCGGGCTGTCGGCACCTACGACCGGCCTGCAACCTATAACATCACCTTCAACGGCGGCTCGACTGACTTACAGGTAAACGAAAGCTCGCTGGGACAGATCGCGTTCAAGGGCCAGACGGTGAACGGCGTACTCTCGGCCGACCTGACCGCGAGCATGAATGGGCATCCGCAGATCATCGTCGCATCGGTCAACTTCAATGACGCAAACCTGCCGTTCATGGTGGCGACGGACTTTAAACAAAGCCCGTTTGAACCGTTCCTCGCGTTTATTCCCCAGCTACGGGGCGTTCCGATCGCCGGAACCGGAACCGGCAGAGTTGAGTTTGGCGGAAACCTCTCGCAAATAGACACTCAGGGCAATCGAGTTTACTCGGCCGCTGACTTAACTGGCTCTGCCCAGTTCTCTCAGCTCGCGCTTCGCGTTCAGGACACGCCTCTTTCGGCGGTTGAGCCGGTCGTTATCCGATTCAATACGCGCGAGATCGTATTTGAGAGCGCCAGGTTTGGCGGCGGCGGATCGAACATGACCGTCACGGGTACTAAGGCCCTTACCGACGATGGCATCAACAATCTTTCGATCGATGGGCGGGTTAATCTTAATCTGTTGAACCTGGCGACACGTGACACTTTCTTTTCAGGTTTTGCCGATACGTCAGTTCGGCTTTCAGGGCCCAACTCCACGGCCCGCGTGTCTGGTACCGCCAACATCGTAAATGGTTCGGTCGCCACATTCCTCGGTTCCGACAGATTGACCGTAAACAGGCTGCAGGCACGCGTCATCTTTACTGCCAATCAGGTCGAGATAGATGAGGCGACAGGTTATCTCGGAGGCGGCAAGTTCACAGGATCGGGCGGCGGCATTCTCAACGGATTGGCACTTCAGGCCTTTCGCTTCTCACTTGACGGTAACAATGTGACCGTACCTCTACCGAGCGACTTTATAACCACGGGCGATGCGAATCTCGAGATAACCGGAATACGCAGAAGTCCCGCGGAGAATCTTTTATTGACCATTAGCGGCCGCGTATATGCCCGTCGCAGCATTTATTCCAAGGATATCGACCTTGCTAGCATCGTCAGCGGGCGTAGCGACGCGGTCCTGACGGCGGGAGGCGGCGGTTCGGCCAATCCGCCGAGGTTTGATCTCGTGATCGAGGGGCGTGACGCACTCATTGTGCGAAACAACATCGCGGATCTAACGGCATCAGTCTCGCTCGTTGTAACTGGCGATGCGAACGAACCGCGTATATCGGGCCGTGTCACGGCGAACAGCGGAACGATCTTTTTCCGAAAGGACCGGTATGTCGTGCAGCGCGGCGTTCTTGAGTTCCCGCCCGACACGGCCGTCGACCCGATAATTAACCTCCAGGCTGAGGCCGATATTGCGGGCTACCAGGTGTTTGTAAACCTGTCGGGGCCGCTGAAAGATTCCGAACTTCTATCCGCGAACGTGCGATCCAGCCCGGCTCTGCCGCAGGCCGACGTCGTCTCACTGATAACGACCGGCAATCTGGCAAACACCGCGGGCGGCATACCGACCCTCGCTCAGACAGGTATCAATACAGCCGCTGAAATACTGACAGATGCGATCATCAACGAACCTATTCGAAAGGCGACCGACAGGCTGTTTGGCCTAAACGTTTTTGAGATCGATCCGCTGATATCGGGGCAGCAACTCAACCCGTCTGCTCGACTGACCGTCGGGCGACAGATCAATAACAACCTCCGGGTGACCTATGCGACCAACTTGTCGCAGGATCAAAATCAGGTCCTCGCTCTCGAATACAGGGTTTCAAACAGGCTGTCGCTCGTGGCGCAGTACGAACAGCGGTCTCTGAGCAACGTCACGCGCAATCGTGACAATTTCAGTTTCGAAGTTCGATTCCGCAAGAGGTTTTAGGAGATAGACTAGGCGTACCGGTAAAGTTGTGTTTTTAGATGCAGGTGGGAAAGAATAGTCGCGTGGGAATATCAAGGGGGCATTTGAGATTTAAGGGGCGTGGGCATTGCTTAGCGCCTACTTTTCTGCGCGTTTTGTGCATCAGCCTTTTCGCGTGCGCGGGTGTTCTCACAGCCAAAGCCCAAAATCAATACGAAAAGCGCCGTATCGCAGCGATAGACATCGTCATCCTCGGTGCAGACACCACATCACCGCTGATCGAGCAATATCGCCTGACGGTACGCAACGTGCTCGGAACAACATACTCCACACCGAGAATAAGGGATGCGATAGCCACCCTTTATCAGACGAAAAGGATCGACACTATAACGGTCGCTGCATCGCTGGATGTTGTCGGCGACGTTGACCTGCGGTTCACTATAAAACCAAAAACTCAGGCCCAAAGGGTTTCAATTGAACTGGGGCCGTCCGAAGGCGATAGTGTCAGCGAAGAGGACCTTTTATTCAAACTTAATGTTCTGACACCGGGCACCGTGATCACAGAACAAACCCTGAGGAATAACGCCGATGAGATACTTGATTACCTGCGCGACCGCGGATTTTATAAATCGACTGTAACCTACGAACGGCGGCCGCTGCAGAATGAAAATGAGGTCGGTGTCACGTTCCGCGTAACTCCTAACACCCAGGCAAGGGTCGAGAGCTTTGTCGTTAATATGCAGGGCTACACGAAGCCGATCCCCCTTGATTCGTTAAAACTGGAGCCGGGCAAAGTTTATTCAAGGGATAGACTGCTCACGGATATAGCCAGGGTCCGCGATCTTTTAAGAAAGGACGATTTCATCGCACCTGATCTGGACGAACCTCGTGTTACATACGACGGAGATAAAAACACCATCGCGATCGTCTTGACCGGAAGGGTGGGGCCGACTGTCGAGATCGCCGTCGATACCGAAACCCAAAAGATCGGCAGCGGCACCCAGACAAGGCTGCTGCCAGTAAAACGGGATGGCACACTCGATTATGCCGCGATCGTTGAAGGCGAACGCCGCTTGGAGAACTATTATCAGGAGCAGGGATACTTCTTTGCGAGTGTGACGCCCGTTTGCTCGGTTTCACCGCCGCTCACCGACACCGAGAACGCCCCGATCGCCAACGATACCGGCTTTCTCTGTCAGTTCCTCGGCGGTGAGGACCTAATGGGGCGAGAGGTTCAGGTCCGCTATCTTGTTGAACTCGACCGCCGGCTCCGGCTCACTGAGATAAGGGTTCGCGGCACCGA
>JBBQGO010000151.1:0-6267 GCA_038323125.1 Pyrinomonadales bacterium | reverse complement strand
TTTATTTGACTTCATACCCCCAATACTACAAAATATAGTGCTTTCCCAATTTCCAGGCACTATAGAATGTTTAAGCTCCAACGTCTAGAAATAACCGGATTTAAGTCATTTGCCGACTATACTGAGATCGTTTTTACCGGCAGCGGCATAACCGGCGTTGTTGGTCCGAATGGCTGCGGGAAGTCTAACGTCTCGGACGCTATGGCTTGGGTCCTCGGTGAACAACGCGTCAAATCGCTGCGTGGCGGTGAAATGAAGGACGTCGTTTTTCAGGGCACCAAGAACCGAAAGCCGGGCGGGATGGCCGAGGTGGTTCTCCATCTTGTTCGCGATGATTCGACGTTCGATACCGACGACGTTGAACTTGACGACATTGACGTGGCGTTGACCGACATTGACGAGAATGCGGTGGATATGGAGGCGATCGAGGCGGTGGAGGCGGAGCCCGGCGGAGTAGTTGCGGTATTCGATGTAGAGCCTAACGGCTTTCACCCAGACGAGGACGTCGAGGTCGAGACGGTCAAGGCCGCCCAGGTTGGATCGATACAGACCGTCGAGACAAAAATTAAGACCAAGCGCCATTGGCGGCCGCGATCGTTCGCTCTTGATTTTGCTCGCGGCGAAGCGGTTTCCGTTACGCGCCGCCTGTATTTGTCCGGTGAGAGCGAATACCAATTAAACGGCAAGACTTGCCGCTTGCGCGACATAACGGACCTTTTTGCCGGCACGGGACTGTCGGGTGCACATTACGCGATCATCGAGCAAGGCCGTATTGGCCAGATCCTCTCTGCAAAACCGGCTGACCGTCGCAACTTGATCGAGGAGGCCGCCGGAATATCAAAATTCCGTGCCCGTCAGCGTGCGGCCGAGTCGCGTTTAGAGTCGGCGAAAACCAATTTAGGTCGAATATCCGATATTGTTTCCGAGATCGAAAAGCAGGTCGGCTCGCTTCGCCGCCAGGCAGCTAAGACTCGTCGGTTCAAGATCTTGCAAGAAGAGTTTCGCTCACTTTTGCGGCAGCTTTATTCGGCTGAGGGCAAACATCTGTCGGACCTCTCAGACGAGTTGAGGACCCAGCTCGCCCGATCGGAGGAGATCGAGGCCGAGTTAAAGGCCCAGCTTGCTGCGAAAGAAGAGGCGGCGCGAGAGGCAACTCAACAGGCACGCACGGCTGAGGAAAGTCTCGCGGAGCTTCGCAAGATACATGCCAACAACGTTCTCGAGCGTGACCGCGCCGAACGCGAACATCTCTATAAATCCGATCAGATCGTCAATCTCAACAACCGCTCAGAGGCTTTGCGCGGCGAGATAATCCAGATCGAGCAGCGGATGGCCGTGCTCGCATCCGAACTCGAGCGTCTGCGTACTGACGAACAGCACGAAAGTGCCGAACACGCCAAGGCGGAGACGGCCTTGCGTGAATCGGAGGACCTCTATCGACGCGAAGCCGAATCGTTAACCGTGATCGAAACCTCGATCGACACACTGCGCAGCCAATTAATGCAGCACACGGCGGCGGCTGAGCGTTTTGACGAGATCGGTAGACAGCTCGATGGCACTCTCAGTCGGCTCCGTCTTCGTGCCGACGGCCTGAGGAACGAGACAACGCGCGCCACTGAAACGTATGCGGCGAATCAGAAGCAGGCGGAGGATCTGGCGGCACATTTAGCGGCTGAGGAACAAAAGCTTGCCTCCCTCAACGCTGAAAAAGAGGAGCTGTTATCCGCGACGAGTGATGCAAGGACAGCGCTACGCGACGCTGAGAGTGACCTCCAAGCTTTGCAGGATGAACATTCGGCAAAACGTCACCGGCTGTCCACGCTGCTTGAGCTCGAAGAAACGCGGGCTGTGTACACGCCGCAGGTGCAAAAGCTATTTGCTGAAGAAAAAAAGATCGGAGTGCGCCTCGCCGGCATATTGGCCGACAGATTAAAAGTTGCCAAAGAGGCTGAGACGGCTGTCGAAACTCTGTTCGGCAGTTTTCTCGAGGCGGTCATAGTTGAATCTCTGGATGACGCAAAGCGCGTTTCAGCGTGGCTCCGGGACAACAATATCGGCCGGACGTCACTGTTCGTTTTGCCTAAAAGCGATAGCGGCAAACCCCGCATTCCTAGTGGCAAGGCGGACACGATAGCCGATCTGCTGGGCGTTTCGACGGCACTCGCCGAAGCATTACGCGAAATATTTCCGCGCGAGATGTCGGCGAGGCTTGTGTCGGAACTTGATCCACGAAATGCGTCCGCTGGGGAGATACTTGTTGATCACAACGGCGATATGCTGCTCGGCAGGCGTCTGCTCATTGGCGGCAAGCGCACGGCGAAAGGGAGAAATGAATCACTGCTGGGTTTCAAACGAGAGCTCAATCAACTCGGTACCGACTGCTCACGGCTTGAACGCTATATCGAGACATCAACGACCAAAGTGACCTCGGCACGCGAGCAGCTCGTAGACAGCGAAAGCAAGACGGTCGATCTCCAATCGCTTATTATAAAGGTCGATCGCGGCATCCATGGCCTGCAGATACAGGTGCATGCGGCCCGCGAAGAGATCAGCCGGTCAGAGCGCCATCGCAGGGTCGTCAATGACGAAGCGGGTCAGATCGAGGCTGAGATAGCTGAGTTTGACCAAAAACTCGCGGATGCGTTAGTCAATAAGACAGCAGCGGAAAAAGCCCGCATCGAAGCCGCGGCGGAATTGGCGGACATCTCCGCCAATCAGACTGAGGCACGGTCACGGGCCGATGCCGCCAGTGCGGTCCTGAACGAAAAGCGAATGATAGCAGCCACCTCGGACGAGCGTCGCCGTTCCGCGGTTTCGGCTCTTCGGCGCGTCGAGAACGAGATCAAAGAGCTTGAGTCGAGGCACGCGCTGCAGCATCTTGAATTGACCGAGGCTGACGCTAAAACAAGGAGTCTGCACGCCGCGATAATCGAGATAACCGACAAGATCGCCTCCGCCGGCGATGACATTATTAAGGAGGACGCTGATCTGGGGAGCTCCCTTACCGTCCTTGCCGAAACCCGACAGCGGTCGGACGCGATGAGCGAAGAACTTGCTGACCTTAATCGCCGGGCCGGAGAGGCACGTAACGAAAGGGCAGAGATAGAGATACGACAGGCCGAGGCTGTCACACAGCTCAGGAACACAAGCGAGAATTGCCAGCAGGAACTTAACATTTCACTCACGGAGCTGATCCGATCGATAGATCCGAACGACGAATTCGTACTTGATTCAGCGCGTCGCGAGACCGACGACCTCCGTCAACGGCTGGATAACTTCGGGGCGATCAACATGCTCGCTCTCGAAGAGCTTGGCGAAACAGAAGAACGGCATTTGTTCCTGACTTCGCAGCGGACTGACATCATCGACAGCATTGCCGCGACTGAAGAAGCGCTTCGTGAGATAAAGCAGCGTTCGCGGGACAAATTCAAAGCGGCCTTTGAGGCGATAAATGAGAACTTTGTAGAGTTCTTTCGCGAGCTGTTTGGTGGCGGGCAAGGGTCGATGACACTATTGGAATCGGACGATATTCTCGAAGCCGGGATCGAGGTGGTTGCTCAGCCTCCAGGAAAACGGCTGCAGAACATTCTACTTCTCTCCGGCGGAGAAAAGGCGATGACCGCGATCGCCCTGGTTCTGGCTATTTTCAAATATCGCCCTTCACCCTTCTGCCTTCTTGATGAGGTTGATGCCCCGCTCGATGACGCAAACGTCGGCCGGTTTGCAGCAAAGATCGCCGAAATGTCAGAGAAGACCCAGTTTATCGTGATAACGCATAATAAACGCACGATGGAGTCGGCACGGGCCCTGTACGGCGTCACAATGCAGGAAGCCGGTGTCTCGAAGATCGTTTCCGTTAAATTCGACTAAGCTTCAGCTTCCAACCGTGATGTTGCCCGCAGCATCCTATTTGCCTGTGAGTACAGAACCCTGTTCGTCCCCTTGATGCCCTGTCGAATGAAAAAAATATCAACAGCCGTGTGTTTGGTCGTCGTGATGTGTTCTCTATCGGCGATCGTGTCAGCTCAGGCACGAAGATCCAAGAACCCACGCACACCAAAGAAAGCTGCTCCCGAAACCTCCGTGCCGGTAACCAAACCCTCACCAACGCCGACACCTCCCTCAGTACCCTTGGGCGGTTCGGGATCAAAGCGAAATGAACGGCCGGCCAGTGCCTCGGCCGCCGGCCAGAACGGCACGCCGGGCGGGGCCGCGGCTAAAATAACGCCTGTATACTTCTATCAGTTTGAACGTCCCGGGTTTCAGTACACGCGCATATTGATCGAACACGACGACGCGGGCCGCGGACAGATCTCGTTTCTCAAACACGACTTTGAAGATCTGATGACGGACCCGATCGAGTTGTCCCCGGTTACAGTTTCAACGATCAAAGATACGCTGGCGGCGATGAATTTTCTTGACTCTGCCGAGAGTTACCAATATGCGAAGGACTACGGCCACCTCGGCAATATAACTTATACGGTAAGACGCGACGGCCGGGAGCGCACTGCTAAATTCAACTGGACCGATCACAAACATGCCCGGATGCTCATGGACGAATATCGCCGCATCACGAATGAATACACCTGGCGGTTCGAGATCATGTTGGCCCGCGAGAATCAACCGCTCCAGACGCCCGGCCTGATGGACACTATCGACCGGTATGTCGGCCGCGGCGAGATATCCGACCCGCAGCACCTAATCCCTTTTCTCAAGCAACTATCGACGGATGAACGCCTGCCCCTGATGGCCCGCAACCGGGCCGAAAAGATCATAAAACAGATCGAAAAAGCGATGAAGTGATCGCGTGTTCGTGGTCGAGTTTTAAGCCGCTGCCAAGGGGCATACGTTGACTTGCCGGATCGCTGACAGAGCAAAAAGGGATTTCGACATTTATTTTATCGACATTATGGTTATAGAATCACTCTATTGTTATGTGGGTGCGGAGGCTGTAGGATCATCCGGCCGATAATTGGACAATATTGATCTGACTTTACAAGCGGGAACAAGGACTTTGGGGGCACGACTATCGGAGCATAAAGGAGCGCGCAGCAGGTGGGTCGTCAAAAGCCTGCCTATTCTTGCAGGCGCATACGCACTCGTCGCGGGCACCCTCTCGCTTATGGGGTGGGCTCTCGATAAACCTTTCTTGTACGATTGGGACCGCGACGGTATATCCATCAAGGCGAATCCGTCGATATGTATATTGATCGCGGGGTTCAGCCTTTTGTTTTGGGCCCTTTCCGATCTTAACAAACTGGTGGTCAGGGCAACCGGGCTGGTAGTCAGCGTAATTGCGGCCCTGACCTTGTCGCAGCACGTCTTCGGTATCGATCTGGGTATCGATACACTGCTTTTTTATGAAGCACCGGGAGCCCGGGCCACCTCATCACCGGGCCGCATGGGCGTTCCGGCCTCGCTCTCGCTCACACTTATTGGGCTCGCTCTCATTTTTCTCACTTACAAACGGCTCCGCGTATGGACATCCGCGCTGGGCACCATAACACTTGGCATATCGGCCCTCTCGCTCGTCGGGTACGGTTTGGGTGCAGATCAGTTATTCACATTTCCCCGCCTTACCGGTATCGCATGGCAGACGGCAACGATGCTGGCCGCCCTCGGACTCGGATTGATCGCCGCCGTTCCGGAACGCGGCATCGCAGAGGCGTATGGACGTATGGACGCCGGTGGTGCGGTCTTTCGTCGATTATTTCTGCCGATCGTCGTTATCGCCCTGGCGCTTAGCTGGCTGCGCATTATGGGCCAGAACGCGGGGCTTTACGGCAACGTTTTTGGAACCGCATTTCGGACGATCATCGAGATCGCCATGATGTTGGGACTGCTCTGGATTACGTCGAACGGTATCAGCAGATCTGACCGACAAGTACGCGAAACCGCAGCCGAACTCGCCGAGCGCGACCATCGAATGCGGGGCGTGCTTGATTCACTTTCCGATACATTCATCACCTTTGACGCTGAGTTGCGGATCACATATATAAACCTGGCCGTAAAGAGATTGTTCGCCGAAAACGGCGTTACGGCTTCGGAGATGATGGGCCGACACGTATTTGAGGTCTTTCCCGGCGCCCGCGGTTCAACGATGGGTGAAGAGCTGGTCAACACCCATGAAAAGCGCACTCCGGCAGACTTTGAGGCTTTTTACGACCCATTCG
The DNA here is from genome assembly GCA_038323125.1 of Pyrinomonadales bacterium. Lineage (GTDB taxonomy): Bacteria > Acidobacteriota > Blastocatellia > Pyrinomonadales > Pyrinomonadaceae > OLB17. Next base: position 94 of record JBBQGO010000151.1, on the reverse strand, counting down.
GCCGTTGGTTCCACGCGCGGTATCTACCGACGCTGGACGGCGGCATTACCATGTTTGCGCTCGATATAACCGAGCGTAAACTGGCGGACCAGCT
>JBBQGO010000150.1:0-6281 GCA_038323125.1 Pyrinomonadales bacterium | reverse complement strand
ATGGTTGCTCCTCCGGTTAAGAAAGCTCCGGCAGCGAAAGCTCCTGTACGGAAAAATGCAAGAGGCGGCGTTACGCGCACGGCGGCGGTCCCGGCCAATAAGCCGCCGACCCCGGTCGAACCGACAGGTCCAGTCATGATACCTGCGATCACGGAAAAAGTTAAGGTTCTCGAATATTTACCGGGCTCGGAGCCGATCGTTTTGGCGGGCACTGATAACGGTCTCTACCGCAGTGTCGATCTGGCAATAGGTTGGGAAAAGGTTGAAATTGATCCGCGATATAACAGTAATATTTTTGCGATTCACGTGTCGCCGGCCCGGCCCCAGACGATCTGGGTCGGAACGGCAACATCCGGAGTATTGGTTTCGCACGATAACGGTAAAACGTGGGCAAAGGCGGGCGGTGCTGTCGATAATGTCCCGGTCAGCTCGATCGCAACCGATCCGCGTCGACCGGACTACGTTTACGTTGGGACGGTGCAAACATTATATCTTAGCCGTGATACTGGGAAAACCTGGATACGCCGCGGGGGCAACCTGGCTCTCGGAAATTATACGAGCATCCTGATCAATCCGAACGATACCGACGAGGTCCTTGTTTCGAGTTCGCTTGAGAGCGATGGCGGTATTTACATTTCTACCGACGCGGGTGATAGATGGAAACGTGTGGATACTAAGAGCATGAAACTGCCGAGCCGGCGTGTGTGGTCCCTCGCTTTCGACCCTCACGATTCTGGAAAGATCTTTGCAGCGACACATTCTTCCGGGATTTACAAGATCGAACGAACAGCGCGGACAGCCGCGGGTATGTAGATAGTATCCCGCAGCGGCGAAAAGATCGGGACGGCCTCAAACGGGGCCGTCTCTTTTTTGTTTGTAACTTGGAACTTGCGCCGTGGGACTCTATAATTTACTCAGATAGGAGCCAAAACATTGCATCAAGAGATCGCCCGCGAGTCCCCCGGTGGAAACGCTGAATTGAAGGTATCGCGAGTGCCGTTCTCAGCGATCCCGCATCAGTCTCGGCTATTTCTTGAGTACCAGAGCAACCCCCGATCACTCAGAACGTATTATCCCAATGTAACGTCATCACCGTCGGAATTGGTTCCATACGCCGATGAGGTCCTCCGAAACTATACCACGGACCGCGGTCTGCTGTGCGACGCGTTGATGGACGTAAACGTATCGATCGGAGCGGGGCCAAAAACAGTAGAGAACATCGATATTTTGCGGGCCGATAGTACCGTGGCGGTCGTCACAGGGCAGCAGGCCGGTCTATTCACCGGTACGCTCTATACCGTTTATAAAGCGCTCACCGCCATCAAACTCGCTGATCAACTTTGTTCCGCGGGTGTTAACGCCGTTCCGGTTTTTTGGGTTGCTACAGAGGACCATGACTTTGAAGAAGTGGCGGAAACCTTCGTCATCGGCAGGGCGAACGAGCTTGTTCAGTTGCAGTACAGTCCTCGCGATCATGTTAAAGGTTCACCCGTCGGCAGCATCACCATCGATGGATCGATGGCCGTCCTGAGCAACGAACTGTTTGAGAAGCTGCCGGCAACTGAGTTTTCAGGCGAGCTGCGGCGGTTGCTGGCTTCGGCCTGGGCTGAAGACTCGAAGTTTGGATCTGCATTTGCCAAGACCTTTGCGGGGATCCTTGACGATCGTGGCCTCATTTTCATCGATCCGATGGATGAGCGCATAAAAAAGCTAGCGGCGCCGATCTACGCGGATGCAGTTCGCAGAGCTGACGAGATAACCGAAAGGGTGGGGAAGAGGAATCGCGAGATTAAGTCCGAAGGCTTTCACTCACAGGTGCTCGTCGAGGACGACTATTTCCCATTGTTTTGGCATAACGATGAAGGCAAGCGGATGGCCCTCAGAAAGGGAAGCGATGGCCTATACAGACCCAAAGGAGGCGAACGGCGGCAGTTTGGCTTGGCGGAACTTGAACACATGGCCGCTAGCGATCCCGAACGATTTAGCCCAGGCGTGGTGCTGCGGCCCGTCGTTCAGGACTATCTTTTGCCAAGTGTTTGTTATCTTGGCGGAGCGGCTGAGATAGCCTATTTTGCTCAAAATAGTGAGGTCTACACTACACTTGGACGCCCCGTAACACCTATCCTCCACCGCGCAAGTTTCACTATCATCGAGACCGGGCATCGAAAAACACTCGACAAGTATGATCTGGCTCTAACCGATCTGTTTGATGGCCTTGACGCGACCTTGATCAAACTGGCAGAAACGAAGATCTCCGCAGAGTCCGCTCGGTTGTTTGCGGAGGTCGAGGAGAACATAAACACGCAACTGCACCGACTCGATCAGAGGCTGTCACAGGTGGACCCGACCCTTGCCGCAAATCTCGCTACTCGCCGCCGCAAGATCATTTACCACCTTGCGGCCCTTCGGAAAAAAACACTGCTGGCCGAGGTGCGGCAGCACGAAACGGTAAACCGCCGAATAGAGAATCTATTTACCTCATTATTGCCGAATGGTGAGTTGCAGGAGCGTTCTATAAACGTTTTTACGTATCTTAATAAGTTCGGGCCGAAGTTTATCGACTGGATCTATCAATCGATCGACCTCGAAGATAAAGACCATCGGATCATCGATCTATGAACAAGATCAAGGTATTACCTGATAACCTGGCAAACCAGATCGCCGCCGGCGAAGTGGTCGAGCGCCCGGCCTCCGTTATCAAGGAGCTTATAGAAAATTCGATCGATGCAGGGGCAATGCGTATTCAGATCGAAGTCGAACTCGGCGGCCGTCGGTTGATGCGGATCAGCGACGACGGCGAAGGGATGACCCGCGACGATGCGATACTCGCGTTTGAGCGCCACGCGACGTCAAAGATAGCAACCGCCGACGATCTCGGAAGGATCGGAACGCTTGGCTTTAGGGGCGAGGCCCTTGCGTCCATCGCGTCTGTTGCCAAAGTCGAACTGATCACAAAAACCGGGCCGGACGCGATCGCTACCCGCATTGTCGTCGAAGCCGGACGGCTCATTGATGTAAAGGACGCCGCCCGCGACACGGGAACGACGATAGCGGTCCGCGACCTTTTCTTTAATACTCCGGCCCGACGCAAGTTCATGCGTTCCGAGGCGACGGAAAATTACCACCTTACCAGTATCGTGACGCACTATGCCCTGGCCCACCCCGAGATAGCGTTTACGCTGACGAACAACGGCCGCGAGGTAATAAGATTCTCGCCGGCCCGCGACCTGCGAGAACGGGCGTTCCAGGCGTTTGGTGCGGGCCTGCTCGAAAGCCTCGTGCCAGTCGAGGGCGGGCGTGAGTACGTTGCCCGCGTTACCGGGTTTATCTCATCTCCGCGCGAACGCCGCACTACACGCGATTCACAATATTTCTTTGTAAATAAGAGGTTTGTGCGTGACAAGACCATCGCCGGCGGCCTCGCCGAGGGATACCGGTCGGTCCTGCCGCACGGTGTCTATCCCGTCGCCTTTCTTTTTATTGAGATGCCGCTTGAGGAGATCGATGTCAATGTGCACCCTGCAAAGATCGAGGTGCGATTTCGCCGAGGCGAGGCGGTCAAGGACGCGATCGCGGAAGCCATCCGGTCCGCCCTCGCGAATGCAGGTATCACGGGTGATGGGCCGATCGTGCCGGACACTACCGAGTCGAGTATCGAGGAAGCACGGCCTGTCGTTGAACCCACTCCGGAGCCGGAGCAGGCAAGGATCGAATTTCTGCACGAGACACTGGAACCACACCTTTTACAGGAAGAGTTAGAGCCGGTGATCTTACCGCCGGATGATTCGGGGCCGAGGGAAGGGTTGCCGGCCGCCGATACCAGTAGGCAAAATGTGGATATCCCGCCGATGCAGGCTGCTGTCGAAGAGCTCGTGCGGGCAACCGTTGAAGATGTGCCGGCCGTCGAGGTCACGGGCGAACTGCCGCCCGTCGATTCTGCGGCAAAGATCGCTCGTTCACTCAATGTGCACGATCTCGCAGCATCGCGTATACAGCCGATGGGGCAACTGCACGACAGCTTTATAATAGCCGTTGATGACGAAGGGCTGCTGCTTATCGACCAGCATGTTGCGCACGAAAGGATCCTGTTTGACAAATACCGCAAGGGCGAGATCGACCGCCCGATCGAGTCGCAGAACCTATTGCTGCCCGAGACCCTCGATCTGACGCCGGCGCAGGCTGAGGCGTTTCGCCTCATCGAACAGGACCTTGAATTGCTCGGCTTTGGGCTGATGCGTTTGTCCGGGCGAACGGTTGCGATCAAGAGCATACCCACGGACCTGCGGCCGGCGGATGCCCGAAACCTGTTTGCCGAGATCCTGGACACTGTCGATCTCGAAAAGCGCGGCGCTCCCAAATCCACGCTGCGGGACGACATCGCGGCCAGCCTCGCGTGCAAGGCCGCGGTCAAGATCAATATGAAACTGACACCTGAGAAGATGCGATGGATGATCGATCGGCTGCTGCTGACCACATCGCCGACGACTTGCCCGCATGGGCGGCCCGTGATCCTTAGGCTTTCGATGAAGGACATAGAACGCAGCTTTCATAGGACGTAACAATGGATAAAAACGAAAAGAAGGTGTGGCCCGCGAAACCTGACTCGTTCTGGAACAAGGTTTACCTTTCGGTGGTGATAGTGACAACTGTGGTCGTCTCGCTGCTGTGGTCATTCTCGATCTACTTTAGATAATCGAATTGAAATGAGGACTCTCGATTGGGCGATCGTCTCTGTTTATCTGGTCTACGTCGTTTTTGACGGCGTCCGGATGACCAAACTCAGCAACACTAAGGAAGGGTACTTCCTGGCTAACCGCGGCCTGCCGTGGTGGGCCGTGGGCCTATCGGTCATGGCGACGCAGCTCTCAGCGATCACGCTGGTGGGCACCACGGGCCAGGCGTATAGCGAGGGCATGAGGTTTATCCAGTTCTACTACGGCCTGCCGTTCGCGATGATCATATTGTGCGTGACGGTTGTACCGTTCTTTAGCCGCGCCAACGTCTTTACCGCCTATGAATACTTAGAAAAGCGGTTCGATGTGCGGGTGCGTGCTCTGACGAGCTTCTTTTTTCTGATCTCACGCGGGCTTGGGGTTGGCACCATCATCTCGGCCCCGTCGATCGTACTGTCGATCGTTTTTGGTTGGGACCTGATACTCACGATCTTTGGGATAGGGCTATCGACTACTATTTATACCGTATTCGGCGGCGTGCAGGCGGTTACATGGACGGATGTAAAGCAGATGGTCATCATCTTCTTCGGCTTGGGAGTTTGCTTCTTTGTTATTCTTTCGAGCTTTCCCGCCGGTGTTTCGCTCACGGACGGGCTTCATCTCGCGGGAAGCCTCGGCAAACTCGAGATGGTCGATACGACCTTTGACCTGAAGGAGAAATACACGCTCTGGTCGGGCCTGATCGGCGGCTTTTTCCTGATGCTCGGCTATTTTGGCTGCGATCAGAGCCAGGTGCAGCGATTTCTTACTGCAAAGTCCATTGACCAGGGCCGCATTTCGCTGCTTATGAGCGCGTTTCTCAAAATCCCTATGCAGTTCGGCATACTGCTGATCGGGATAATGGTCTTTATCTTTTATCAATTTACGGCACCGCCGATCGTGTTTAGCCCGGCCGAAGCAGTTAAAGCGGGCCAAGCGGCAGAATTTCAACAAATACAGCAAAGTTATGATGCGGCTCACGACGAGCGCAAAGCGGCCGCGATAAACTTCTCATCCGGCGACGACCAACTCCGCAGCAACTATATCGAGGCGGACCGAAAGCTCAATGCAAGCCGCAAAGAGGCGATAGCTTATGTGCGGGCGACGAGCAATCCGTCGTTCAACGACGTCAATTTCATCTTTCCGTCCTTCATCCTGGCCTATATGCCTGTGGGGGTGCTCGGCCTGCTCATCGCTGCGATCTTTGCGGCGGCGATGTCGTCGATCTCTTCTGAATTGAATGCTTTGGCGACGGCGACGACGATCGACTTTTATCGGCGGCTGTATAAGCCTGAGGCGACCGACGCCCACTACATCGCCGTCGGCCGGATCTCAACATTTATCTGGGGGATGTTTGCCTGCGTGGTCGCCATCTTTGCGACCAATCTGGGATCGCTGATAGAGGTTGTGAACAGGTTTGGTTCATTTTTTTACGGCTCGCTGCTGGGCGTGTTTGTGCTTGCGTTTGTGGTAAATCGTGCCCGGGCAAGAGGGGCGTTTTTCGGATTGCTGTTCGGCATCGCCTCGGTATGGGTCGCAAGCCTCTACACCGACATCGAATTTTTATGG
>JBBQGO010000149.1:0-6298 GCA_038323125.1 Pyrinomonadales bacterium | reverse complement strand
TTTGTACCCAATTCATATCCGTGGAATGACCTCATAGCCTGGAACATTGTTTCCTGGACCAGATCCTCGGCCTCAGCACGATCTCTCGTCAACCACATGGCAACGCGGTAAAGATCTTTGAGAAACGGCGTAGTCTCTCTTTGGAATGTCTCCCATTTGTCTTCCCGTGTATCCAGCCACTTCATTTTGAACATTTGTAATTTCCGTTAATGCAAAAAATCCTCTCCACATTCGAAATATCCAATTTTTCCGTAATTATTCCCGGAGGGACGACTTTTTCTGATCGACGGGAATAATATTGCTCGGAATTTGTATTTCTCTTTCGAACGCCCAAAAAACGAGGTTAGTTCAACGAATTCAATTCAACTAGGAGAAATAAAAAATGAAATTAAGTAAATATCTTACCATCAGCCTCTCGATCGCAATATTGTTGACCATCTCAACACTAAGTTCATCTGCGCTTACGCCGTCATCGGTCTATGGTTCAAACACCGTGGCCAAGAAATCCAAGCCACGTGTTGTGATAATCAAGGCGGAATGGTGCAGTGCTTGTCAGAAGGTCGATCCCATAATGATGGGATTGATGAAAGAGTATGGGGACAAATTAGATTTCATCATGCTTGATGTAACGTCAGAAGAATCGACCGCTCAAGCGGCTGCGAAGGCAAAATCGCTCGGACTTAGTTCATTCTTCGAGGCAAACAGGAAAATGACCTCGACTGTCGCGGTATTCAAGGGTAATAAGTCAGTTTTCAAGACGGCTAAGAACTTTAATCGTGACGATTATGTAAGGGCATTCGAAAAAGCCATCAAATAAGACAAATTCTGTACCGCCGGCTCCCCTAGGTGCCTGGTTGGTAGGCGGGGAATCTGGTGAAGATATGGCAGCCGGGAAGGGTGAAAGCGTCCTGCCAGAATTCTCCGCCATTAGTTAAACCAGAAAACAATGGAAGATCTAATTGGTAACTTACAAGTACTACTTGCTGGCAATTCGGTGCTGGCATTTCCGGCGGCATTCGTTGCTGGATTATTCATCAGCTTTACTCCGTGTGTTTACCCGATCATTCCGATCCAGCTTGGCTTCATTGGCGGGCAAATAGCTGTCGCCGCGGGTGACGAAAGCGCTGCCAGCATCAGCTTTCGCGGATTTAAGTTGTCTGTCCTGTTTGTTTTCGGAATGGCAGCCGTCTATGCCGTGTTAGGCGCATTTGCGGCCTTGACCGGAACGCTTTTTGGCTCCTGGGCGTCAAGCCCCTGGACGTATATCGTAGTTGGCAACGTTATTCTCGTGCTTGCTCTGTCGATGTTCGACGTATTTCAGATTCAGGCTCCCCAATTTCTAATGAGATTGAATCCGGAAAAGAAAGGTAATGGTTATCTTTCTGCCGTACTCGTTGGGGCGGTTTCCGGCCTTGTCGTCGGCCCATGCACTGCTCCGGCCCTGGGAGCAACGCTCGCCTATGTCGGAACCCAAGGCAATGTTTTGTTTGGGACCCTGGTTCTCTTTGTATTTGCCCTCGGGATGGGCTCGCTGATGATCGTTTTGGGAACTTTTAGCGGTGCGTTGTCGATGATGCCGCGGTCGGGTGGTTGGATGGTGAAAGTAAAGACGGCTTTCGGGGTTGTCATGATCATCATCGCTCAATACCTGTTTATCCAGGCAGGCATGAGGTTTATTTGAGGTAATTATGAATTTTGTATCACATCATCCAGTTAGAGTTATAGCTATTTCATTGATACTGGCTATCGCCTTAGTTCTTTTTGCCGCATGCGGCGTCGAAAACGAGATGGGAACCGTTTCGCCGGGAACTCAGCCGCAGGAAGTTAAACGGGGAACCGCCATCGGACAGATCGCGCCTAACTTCGAAATGGCGAAAGCTGAAGGAGGAAATATCTCTTTCAACGAACTGAAAGGAAACCCCGCGGTCCTGGTGTTTTGGACGGCGTGGTGTCCGGTTTGCAAAGAAGAGGCGCCTCATATAAATAAACTTGCCGCCGAGTTCGGGCCCCAGGGTGTAAAGGTCGTCGGTATCAACATCGGCGAAAGTGATGCCCGGGTGGCTGAGGGAATAAAGGATTTCGGCATTGAGTACACCGTCGCGAGAGATAAAGACGCTTCCGTTGCTACGAATTATAAGGTCATCGGCACGCCAACGGTTATCATTCTTGATAAGAATGGAGCGGTTCAATATTTCGGGAACGAGGTTCCCAAAGATTCTGCGGAGCGGCTAAGGACTTTAGTAGGAAGTTAACGCCACGCATCGATTTCTCAACCTGAACCTGCCTATACCCCACCTCAACGATGAGCATCTTCTGCATAATGCAGAGGGTGCTCCCTCTCTTTCTTTTTGAAATGAAATGGAGAAGGTTAAAGGATGCTCGAGGATTCTTTAGGCTGAGAGGGCTGATCTATCGATATATTAGAACTGCATAAAAAGTTGTCATTCTAGGTTCGGGCCCCGCCGGTCTGACGGCTGTAATATATGCATCGAGGGCCCAGGTCGAACCACTCGTTGTAGAAGGACCTCAACCGGGTGGCCAACTAATTGATTGAAACTGTTAATTTGTCTGAGGGTATGTAGGTTTAATCCAAAATTTATCGCATAGTGACTACACTACGAAAAAAGGGCTTCAGCGAACATTGCTGAAGCCCTTTTATTTACTGGAGCCGATGATAAGACTCGAACTTACGACCTGATGATTACAAATGAACTGCACTGACTAACGATCCGTCCAATAAACAGAGGCTAACGATCTTCCATAGCCCAATAAATAAGGGCATAATAAGCAGCTCTCTGTTTGCACTGTGTTTCTCAATTTGTCATAATTTATCACAGAAGTTAGTCCAACAAAGTCCAACATTTAGTCCAACAAGGTTTCTACACGGAGAAAACTTATGAAAATCAATCAATCGATCTTTCGACGCGGAAAGACTGGCGGCGATATTGGGCGCATTCAAAATACCTGGACGCTCCGGCTCACGCATACCGACGATCGGGAAAACAGAACAAGCAAGACCTGGCAGTATGCGACCAAACAAGACGCTAAAGACGATATTGAGAATCGCAGGGCGGAGCTGGTGTTATTTGTCGAAAGCAAGGGGCTTGATCTGTGCGACGTTAAGACGTTCAAGCAGTGGGCGGAGTACGCGAAGGCGGACTTTTACCGACCGGCTGTTATTAGGGAAGGCCGTAAGGTTGCCGGAATAAAGGCTCACAGACAGACGCATATCTTGATCGATCAATTGGTTGAATGTTTTGGTAACAAATCGCTTGCGAAGTTCACGAAATATGATCTTGACCGTTATAAGGTTTGGCGTTTGGAACAAGGCGATAGGCGCGGCGAAAAGGGCAAGCTGGAACCGAAGGACCGGAACGCGGTTACGATCTCGACGGCTAATCGCGGCCTTGCGATCCTAAAGCACTTATTGATCGAAGCTCACGATGCCGGACTGATTGCCAAGAATGTGACTAAAGGCTCGAAGGCAATCGACGCGGATGCGGAAACGGCCAGGACGCGGACGCTCACGGATGCCGAAGAAATGCGTTTACTTGCGTCCTGTACCGGAACCCGAACCATAGAGTACAAACGCAAGGGAAAGACGCTCACGGCGGATATAGACGCAAACAACCCATATTTGAAAGCGATGATCTTGCTTGGTTTAGATTCCGGAATGAGACGCGGCGAGATACTAACGCTCGAATGGAAAGACATCGACCTGGACACCGGTATTATCAAGGTTCTTGGAACACATACGAAGACACAAAAGACGCGATCCGTACCAATGACAAAGCGGGCAAAAGCGGAATTGTCCGCACTTCCGAACTTTGGGATAAGCGGGACGGTGTTCCCGTTCAATGACTTCAAACGGTCCTGGGCGACGGCCTTGCGTGTTGCCGGGATTAACGGACTAACCTTTCACGATCTGCGGCGAACCTTTGTAACAAGGCTGCAAACCGGCGGAGTGTCGATCGGAATTGCGGCCGAACTTGCCGGACATTCTCGACTAGAAACAACCCGTAAGCATTACACGTCGGCCGACAATCCGGCCGTGATCCACGATGCAGCGGAAAGAATCAATGCCGCGAATGAGGCCCGGCTTAACCTTTGGCCCGATACGATTGATTAATAGACATTTGACTCTTGTGAGTGCTTAGCTTCTTTGATTCTGATGTAGAATGCTCATGAGGCACTCATGAATACTCAACAAGCTCTGCACCGCATCAATAATTTATCGGTGCTTTTTGTAATCACATTCGTACTGGGGTTTATTTCTGTAAGTGCAGCGGCCGGTCAGATGTCGTGTAGAGACCTAGACTATGGCAACACAAAATATCACCAGAAGATGGATGAACTCGCACGCCGAGCGCGACTCCCAGACAATTACTGGAGTCGGTTCCATGAAGATCTCGTTCGAGATCTATGTCGTGGTGACATCGGCGGCGTTAATAGTCTCGTTGATAATGGGTCGGTAAAGCCCAGCGAAGCTCAAAGCATTGGACGGGTCCTAGGGAAAGTCTATAAACCAAAGCAGAGATCGCGAAACGGAAAGAGCTACGGATATTCAAGGCAGCAGTTTGAACAAATGGGGGCATGTAGCGTTTGTGCAGACAACATTGCACAGTTCTACACAAAGAAACCTGCCTCTCGCTGTGGCCGCTTGGCAAGACAATCTCACGAGGGCGATCCCGAGGCGATTGAAAAAGTGCTCGCTTGGCCAGCCTATTGTGCATGGAAGTACTGAGGAACGGCCCACCAGCTTCTTGGTGCTAGAGACACCCCAAGCCCAAGACGGTTCGTATGGTAATGGTAGGGCAGATTTACGGTGACGACCTCCTTGAGACTGTTGCCCGGTACACAGTTAGGTAATCGAAAAACACAGCAATGAGAGAATTTTCCACTTTTTTTTAGAAGAGCTGATTAGTTATGGCCCTTCTCCTCAAAGCTTGCGGGACACCAATGCAATGTTACCCTTCTACCGTCTTCCGCTCTGGAATAACTACCAGAGCGAACAACGCCGATTCTCTGACGGTGACGGCATTTGATCCTAAGTGCAGAGACAAAGCAGAGATTGTACTAATCAGAGAGATTCACAAATGGAAAGGAAAACAGCCGAGTTGCGTTCTGACGACATACGCAGAATGAATCTTATTGATGAATATTTACTTTCGGGTCTTGCCGGCATTGATGTTTTCACTTTCTTGAAGACCAACGAGGGGAAACGGCTCTTTTGCGACGCAGAAGCCTTTATAAACCTTATTGAAGAAAAAGTTCGGTTCGTCAAATCTAATCAAACGCAACCGACGTTGGTCTTGAATCATTTGCTGTCGGTAGCGTTAAACGCAGACCAGCAAACGGAGATGTTTCGTTGGATTTTCGCGCAACTGTGTGAGCTGATTAAGTACAATCCCCCATTGCAAACCTCGGAGCTTGGAACATGTTTGATTTTAATTGGCGAGGAGGCCACTCGGTTGCTTCTTGAACAAGTTGAAAGACAAACGCTGAGAGGAGCTCATCTACAGAGAATACACGAATCACTATTGGTCGAAAACAAATCGTTAAGGATGGAGATCGATTTGCGCAAAAAGGCGATAACTCGGAAGGAAACGGCCTACGAGGTTCAGGAAATCTCTAGCGAAGATACGGAAAACGTAAAGCGAAAATCGATCGGCGAAAAGAAACTAACAATTGACCGCGCGATGCTATTAATCTACGCTCTCGGCGGTTCACGAGTAAAGGGGTTGGATCAAAACAAAATGTCGCATCTTATAGCGTTTTTGATTGAGAATCGCGGGGGAGCCAAACAGATTGAAAAGCGCTTCTCGGAGATTTTTCCTTCAAGAAAACCGGAAGCAGAAGGCAAGATTAAAAAGGCGGGGACAAGAGCCTGGGAGGAGGATATAGAAACGGTTTGTTATTATCTCGATCTAGTCGGTTTAGCTGGTGAATCGGAAAAACTCAAAGAACGTTCCCTTAACGGATAAAAACTTCCATAGAATTTCTGAAGAACTTCAGAACTTACGTTATCAAATGGACGGTGTTGGCAGAGATTGCCAATGCCGTTCTTGCATTTTCGCGGAACGTCAATATTAACGAAAAAAGGATCGAATTAAAATGAAATTGACGGAATACATACGGGAAATAGATGTACTCAAACAATGGCCGATGTCGAAGGCTACGCTAATTCGGGCGCGTAAAAAAGGGTTGCCGTTTGTACGGCTGGGGGCTTTTGTCTGCTACCAGCCTGAAGACCTGGAAGCTCATTTTTGCCAACCGCGAAACTGGAAAGCTGTTAAAA
>JBBQGO010000148.1:0-6303 GCA_038323125.1 Pyrinomonadales bacterium | reverse complement strand
GGCACACTGGGCGTCACGCTGATCTCCTCCTGCTCGATGCCGCGCCGCGCCATTCTATCGGGCCGGTCCAGCCCGAGCGCCCCGAGCTGCTGCACGCCCGCCCCGACCCGCGTCGGCGTAGTCTGCGCAAAGCGGTTAATGCCGCTTGCGTGCCCGTCTCCGTTGCCGTTACCGCCCTGGTCGATCATAACCACCTTGTCAATATTGCCGAGCGGCTGGGCGATAGCACTAAAAACAGGTGCCGAAGATTCGATGATCGCCGGCAGTTTTTCGAGGATGGTCTGGAGTCGGGCGGCGTCATTGAACTCGCGCCAAGCTGCGGCCTTTTCCATGATCGCCTTTGCTTCCGCGAGGCCCTGAGCTTCGATGGCTTTTGCCTCGGCCAGTCCTTTGGCCTGGAGCTTTTCAGCCTCAGCGAGTCCGACGGCACGTATCTTTTCGGCCTCGGCACGTCCTTCGGCTTCGACGGCAGCGGCGCGGCCCTGGCCCTCGCGCTGCAATGTCTGTGCTTCGGCCTCTGCTGTTGCGATCTGTGCCTGTTTGCGGCCCTCGGCTTCGAGGATCGAGGCTTCTTGCAGGCCCTGTGCCCGGAGAACGGCCGCTCGGCGTTCGGCTTCTGCTTGCTTTACCACCGTCGCTTCGAGTTCCTTTTCCTTTCTCAGAACCTCTTGTTCCTGGACGCCGATCTGTTCCTGTGTTCGAACGCGTTCGACACGCACCTCTTCGACCGTCACCTGCTGCTGTGCCTTTGCATCGGCAAGCGGACCAGCTTGGAGCGACTTGGCACGTTCCGATTCGATCTCGGCCTGTACCTGCGCTTTCTGTATTTCGGTTTCGCGGTGAGATTGGGCGATCTGGGCCTCGGTTTCGAGCCTAACCTTTTCGCCTTCCTGCAGGGCGAGCGAGGCTTTGATCTTCGAGTCGCGGTTCGCTTCGGCCTGGCCGATCTCGGCGTCGCGTTTGACCTCGGCAGTACGTCGTTTTCCGAGAGCATCGAGGTAGCCTTCCTCGTCCGATATCTCTTGGATCGTCAATGCATCGAGGCCGATACCCATCTTTTCGAGATCGCCCGCGGCTTCGGTCGTCAGCTTTTGGGCAAAACTCTGTCGGTCATTGTTGATCTCTTCGACAGTGAGCGTTCCGAGAATGGCGCGGAGGTGGCCCTCGAGGGTCTGGAATACCAGTCTGTGAAACTGTTCCTGCGGCATGCCCAGAAACCGTTCTGATGCAGAGCGAAGCGATGTGTCGTCACCTTTTATCTTGACGTTTGCGACGGCTTTGACTGAGACCGGAACCCCCTGCACGGTGTATGCCCGCGTAGTTGCCAGCGGTACTGTGATCACGTTCAGGTCCAGGTATTCGACCTTCTCGAGAAAGGGAAAGACGAGCGTCGCACCGCCGCGAACGAGGCGATAGCCGGCCACTGAACCATCGGGCATCTTCCGCTTTCGGCCCGAGATGACAGCCGCCTGATTGGGCGAAACTTTGATGTAGTTGCGGCCGATCAGCATCACGGCGATCAGTGCGGCGACCGCTATTACGACTATTCCAACGACCAGAATGAGAGCAGTGAAATCAAATTGGGGCATGGTGTTTTTCCTTTTGCTTAATTATCCTTCGAGGGTTACGATCACCGAATCGCCTGCGACCGCCAGGATCTTAACGATCGCGCCCGGCTTTAATTCGTCTCCGCCGTTTGTGCGTGCGAGCTTTTCAAAACGTTCGTCTCCGATGCGGGTAGAGATCTGTCCTAGTTCACCCGGTTTGATAGTGACCGTGACCTGCGCGGTACGGCCGATAAGATCACTGTCCGTGACGCTGCTCGACGATTGCTGGCCGATCAGAAAGCGGCCAAATGCCGAAACCAATCCGCCGAAGACGACTCCGCCGAGAAGCCCGAACATCGAACTAGCGATCGCACCGAACCCGCTCCACGCGGCGATCATCCCAAATCCGCCAAAGGCCGTCAGAAAGACCGCAAGCACCCGGCTGTCAAAAAAACCAAAGTCGACTCCATCACCGCCGAGACTGGCTTCGCCGCCGAACATTTCGAATATGTCTCCCAGGATCAAGGACGCTAGCAGGAAAACAAATCCGATACCGCCTATCACGGCAAATAGCATTACCAAGTTGATGCTCAAAAGGAAGTCCATTCAGTTGTCTCCAAAATCGTGCGGTTGGCGAAAGTATGTGCTGACATAATACACCTAATCTTTAAGATCGTGCTACGGAGAGGGGCGATTTCATTTATCTGGCGGGGAAGGCACTTAAGCTACCCTCTAGAAAAATCAATAGAAAAGTCAACTGAAGCTACTCAACCAAAGATTTAAAGCGATCCGCGAGATCCCTGTGAGGATTCTTACCAACGGGGGTACAGGGACGCTTCTCAGCGTCCATTCGTGTGTTTCGCGGGCAAAATCTTCCCGGAGAAATGATTTTGATAGCGGAGAAGTGATTTTATAACCGGCGAAATGATTTTATTAGTAACGAAATGATTTTATAACGGGCGAAATGATTTTATTACTAGCGAAATGATTTAATAAACGGCGAAATGGTTTTTATTTACAACAAAATGACTTTGTTGTCGAGAAAAATCGTTCCCGACAGAAGGCCGACCGCGTCTCAGTAGAGCTCTAACTGATGATGGCGAACGCCTTAGCGGCGACGTGACGAACGCGCCATCGCAAAATGCATCACTGGCGAGGACCGTTGCCAGAGATTTTCACGACGCCGACGGCGACGGCGAATGGGTCAACAGCGTGCCCGGCTGCTACGCCCGGTACGACGCGGATAGTGTCCATAGCCCGCACGTCAGTAAGGGCCACATCACTCATCGCGGTGCCCTCACTTACGTGCGGGCTACTGACACGTTACGACGACGACGGCGTATGGGTCAATAAGGTCGTTCCCGGCACAGGCGAGACGACGATCTTTGCCTCCGACGACGCTCGCAAACAGATCGCCGAATACTCGACAGTTATCGCAGAAGTAGATGATGCCAAGCCAGCATATCTCACAAACGACCACCAGGGAATATGAATCACGGCGATTTGTGTCCGACGATGAACGCCGATCGTATCAGATATCCTCCCAAAAAAATGCTTAGACTCCGAAGAAAATAACAAAAACTCCGAGAGAAATGATTTTATTCGGAAAAAAACGCCTAAACTACCAATATTGTAAGGAAATTACTAACGAAGGGAATAAACAACTTAAATAACGACAAAAACAAGAGTTAAGCCATTATTTCGCTCGCGAAACCATTTAATATTGCTCATCGTGCCAACTCCTAAAACGTAAACCGCTATAAACATTGACTTTAATGAATGCAGGTAAAGATTATGATGGATTCTTAGATGAAACCGGCCCATCCCATCGCCAAACTGGCAGTAGGTGTTGATAGCGAGTGAAGATGTCCGGTTTAGTTAGCACGTCAAATGTCCGGTTTGCTCAAGCCGGGCGTGTTCCTTAACTACTCGTTTGACGGCAATCCAAGTCCAATAGCAGTTAAAATGTCTCCTTCTACCATCTTCTACCCCTTTCCGCTAAAAGCGGACATATCACCTGCTATTACAACCGGACATATGATGTGCTAACTACACCCATTCAGATTTTCCTTGACCTCAGAGTGCAGTTGGGTATAAAGTAGTCAAATCGTTTTGTCGATCTATTAATTTATTTTATACATACTCCCGGTACTCCCGGACGGCCTTTTATATTCCGATGGAGGTCGAGAAAACGATAAATGCCAAGTCAAATTATTGCTCCCATACGCGATATGCGTCGCGTCATGTATGCCGTACGTTCGCTTTTTTCCCGCAAGGTGAGACTCATTTCGAGGGGCATTAGTTTTCTGCTTGTTACGGTCTTGCTCGCACAGGTCCTGTTTATTGGGCCGATACCGAGCGTCAAATCGAAAACAAGGCTATCGATCCCCGCCGTCCCGGTCGGGGCCCCGCCGGAACCTTTTATACTAAATAACAACTCGCATTCCGGTGTTTCTCTGCCGGTTGCGATCGCCGCTAACCTGATCTCGCGGATACCGAATCCGTTCAGCGGGGATGAGCCGGGCGAACCATTTGCGGGGCCTGTCGCAGCATCTTTCGGGGAAAAATTGCGTTCGATGGCCGCACCCTTCCTGGCCCTGGCAAATCCGGTGTCCAAACCGCTTAACGCGGCAAGCAACCCCGCACGCCCGCTTGCACCGACGGCTCCGGGAAACGTCAGTTTTGACTTTGATGGTGACAATAAGGCAGATATCGGCACGTGGAAACCGTCAACTGCCCAGTTTAAGGTAAAGAAGAGCAGCGACGGAAGTTATATAACCACAACTCTTGGAACCTCGTCGTCCATTATGGTACCAGGGGACTATGACGGAAACGGGATTACCGATGTTGCGGTCTTTTCGGCCGGAACGTGGAACTGTCCAACGGCGTCTCCAAACACCACATTCACCTTGGGCTCTGCGGGCGACATTCCAATGGTGGGTGACTACGACGGAGACGGCAAGACCGACGCAGCGGTGTTCACTCCTGGAACGCCCGCGGTTTGGTCGATACGCCAGAGCAGCAACTCGGCCGTGGTCACGCACTATTTCGGAACCTCCGGAGATATCCCGACGTCGGGTGATTACGATGGTGACGGGTTCACGGACATAGCGGTTTATCGGCCATCAACCGGTACCTGGCATCTGAAGCAGAGTAGCTCAGGGTATTTGGCAAAACAATGGGGAATTGCGATCGATATACCGGTCCAAGGGGATTTCGACGGGGACGGCAGGAGCGATCTGGCGGTCTACCGACCGACGGAGGGGACCTGGTATGTGGCGACGGCGGCCAGCGAATTTCAGGATCATCTAGCGCCCTACGTTTGGGGAAGTTATGCGGACCAGCCGGTCGCGGCCGACTACAATGGTGACGGAATTACGGACTACGCGGTATGGCGGCCGACGAGCGGTGTTTGGTACCTGACTCAAAGCATCCCGGCCGTTGAGGTCGAGGACATTGGGCGGATAGCGTTTCAGCAGCATCATACATTAGGGGTACCCGGCGACAAAGCGGTTCCCGCCGCCTATACAAAACAGGTCGGCGGCACGGTGAGCGGTTCCACGCTCGCTGCTGCGCGACTCGACCCAAGAAACGCAACGGGCGGGACGAACCTGTATTCGCAGAACTTTTCGTGGGGCACGTCGCTTGTCGGCCTTCCGGGACGTGCAGGGATGGACGCGGGCTTTGGTATGAGCTACAACTCGCTGGTCTGGACAAAGATCGGCTCGGTTATGTACTTCGACCCCGATACGAGCAATATCTCGCCCTGGATTTCGATTTGGTTTTCCGGTTATCGAGCCGGTCTATTACGACGCGCAAAAGGGAGTTTGGTCCTACATGATGGTGAGCCCCGATGGTGCGCGCACGGAATTTCGCCAGATCGGTGCGGGTGTAAGCTATCAAACGGCGGATTCAAGCTATACGCGGCTCGTCAGAAGCGAGCCCCCGAAAGGGGCAAGCGATCCAATCGAAGATATAACTATCCGGGTCACAGGCACGGACGGAACACAGATGAGCTATGAGTGGATTGCCGGAGCTTTCCGCTGTACTCAAGTAAAGGATCGGAACGGCAATTTCATCACAATTGAGAACGATGCTCAGGGGCTTTTGAGAAAAGTCATCGATACTCTGGGCCGCGAGATCGTCGTGAATTACGACTCCAGCCTCTACCCAACATCGATCACACAGACATGGAAGGGTAATAATGGTGTAGGCTCGAACACAACACACACATGGGCGACATTCTCGTACGCGAATGCTTCGGTAAACACAGATTTCGGCTCTCTGTCAGTCATGGGCCCGCTTAACACGACTGGGATAAGGGTCCTCGAAAAAATAACATACGCGGACGGCAGCCACACCAAATTCCATTACAACGGCTATATTCAGTTTTCCAAGATAGAGAACTATGCCGCCGACAACCACAAATTAAATCACATTAAAACAAATCTGGAGTCCGTCGGTGGCCCACAGACGGATTGCCCCAGGTTCACTGCCACTCATTCAATGGCGGAGAATTTCAACGGCGGCCAGCAAGTGACAGTCTACAATTCGATACCTGCACCACAGCCACTGCCCGGAATAATGCCGGGGCCTTCGCCGGCGTCAACGCCTATGATGGTAAAGGTGGCGATGGACGGGCATCCGGACTACCTATACAGCAAATTATATTTCGGAGGCGGCGGTTGGAGCGAAGGACTACCAATTGCCACCGAAGATTGTCTCGGCACCGCCTCTGATTGCTCGAACCGACAAC
>JBBQGO010000147.1:0-6355 GCA_038323125.1 Pyrinomonadales bacterium | reverse complement strand
TTTTCCCTTGCACGAGCCTAGTATGCCGAGTGCCCTCTCGACCGCCTGTCTGTCGAGCCGCTCAGCGGCGCACGATATCGCTTCGGCTTCGAGCCGCAGAACCTCGACTACCTTTGCGTAATGATCTGTCGCTAAAATTGTATTAGTCATGAGTAGAGCGGTACGCCCGCTGATATCTTTGCGCGTCACGACAGATTTATCAACCACTTAAACTGCGTCAAAGGAACACCGGACGGCGGCATATGTCCGCTACATACATACCGGGTCGAGCAACAATGTTGTGTAAACTGCTGTTATGAAGAGCGGCTCACCTGTTTCCCTGACCGACAAAGGGCAGGTGGCCTCCAGAGTAGCGGCCGATCTAGAAAAAGACCGCTCCGGTTCGCCCGAAGCGGTCATTCCATTGATCGTTCCTATCCGCTTTGATGCCGAGAACGGCAACGCCGAGGATCTGATACCGATCGAGCAGAGATAACCTTCGAGATCACAGGTTTAAGTCGAAAAACAACCCCCAACTATTCGCTCGTCTTTCATATAGCCGACCCAGAACTCGTCAAAGCTGTTTGCGATAGTCGTCCACTCCGAACCACACGTACTAATAACCGGAGTTTCGGTATCTCCTTTTTTTAGCCTTACCGCGATCAGTCGCAAACTGATCATAATTTCGGCAAAAACAAAGTACTCTCGGGCATCGGGCAAGACGTCTATGATTTCGTGGTGGGGCGGAAGTGCGTTGGGACCCCACTCCGCAGCGGTAACCGTGAGCCGCTCGATCTCATCTAACGGCAATAGAGTGAACATATCATCACCAATCATCGAACAGCCGTTTATTACAGAGTAGAAGTCGCGGATAGAAGCTGGCAAGACCAATCCATGGCTGGCCTCAAATGCCTCAATGTCTTGAGCACAGGCCCGCGCGCCCAACGAACCATATTGCCCGGTTAAAAATGAACGAACTCGTGCTGCAATATCCGACATATTCTTCTTACTCCACTCTTACAAAGTCCGTCCCCGTCCTACCAAACGTCTCCGGGTGGTACATCTCCTCGGCCTTTGCGGGCGGCACGACGAATTGGCCCGGGGTGGTCGCCCTGGCGACGTATGAATAATTGTAGACTCCCTGCCACAGGAGCGAAGCGAAAGCCTCGGCACGTTCATCGCGGAAGTTTTGATGTTCGAACCAGTTTTGCCGCCACCACCATGAGCCGCCGAATGATCGGCTGCCAAATGTTTCGACTCCGGTCGCGGGCTGCGTGTCCGCAGGTATCGCTTCCGTAACGGCCAGCGTCGGATTGAGTATCTCAAGCCCCGCCGGCAGATTGTCCACAAGTACGACGTGATAGCGCCGCGTTTGGGCGATCATCGTCAGACGCACACGCACGCGGGCACCGCTCTTGATCGTCCACGACCCATCAGCCCCCTGGGCGACATCGGCCTTGTCATCAACAGCCTCGTAGCTTCGCAATATCGTAAAGCCATAGTCCGCGGGTTCGAGCTTGAGGTTGCGCGGAGCATACTTCATACCGATTCGGTAATAGAGACGTCCGGCCCCCTGACGATCGATGATCAGATTGGACAGGCCTCCCTGATCCACCAAGTACGACATCGGTATATTGAGCTGTTTCGAATCGACCGACCGGCCCTTAAATGCCTCTTCACCGGCGTAGGTGTTGCCCAGCCAAACGCGAGTTACAAAGTCGGGCGTCACCTTTTCAAATGCATTGAAATACTTGTCCAATGCGAGAAGGATGAACACATTCTCCTGCGTATTCGACCACGCACCCTTTGTCCTGTGAGCAAGCAGCCCTCGGACGAGTTTGGGGATCAGGTCGTTTTGAGGATCGGCCTTGATCATCGCTTCAAGCAAAACGCCGTCGGCACGACGGTTCGAATACATGATGAGCCACGCTCCGTCACCGTAGTTGGTGACGAAATTGGCTGTCGCGGCAGTTTCGGTGGTGCGATTTACCAGATGACGGATGATCGCCTGCACTTCAACGGCCGAATTGGGATCGGTCGCGAGTACGGAAAGAACCCATCCCAGAGCCTCGAAGGGCATCTTCTCGATCGTTGCCTCGGCCAGGAGTTTCTTTGTCTTTGCAACATCCTTGTCACCCATCATGTCGCGGATGTAGAGGGCGTAGGCCGAGATCGTCCATCGGACCTCAGGCGACGCTTTGTACCATTCATCGAAGTGCTTCTCGATGTTTTTGAGGTACGGTTTTGTCTTATTGATCATCTCGTCGGGCACTTTGTAGCCCTTTGACTTGGCTAGTGCGAGAGCGTGTGCGACGTGGACGGTGAGGAACGGGTATTCATATCGCTCCCGGTCACGCTTCCACAGGCCAAAGCTGCCGTCGCTCCGCTGCCGCGACTGAAGTATCTCGATATCGCGTTTGAAAAAGCCCTCTAGCTGCGCCGCCGTCGGCATATCCTTTGCCTTAAATGCGCCGAGCACGTCACGCATCGCTGCGATCGAGATCATTCGCGATGAGATCTGTTCCGAGCAGGCGTACGGGTAGTTGGTCAAATAAATAAATGCATCCGTCAGCTCCTGAAGCTGCGTCGATGAGGTGGTGACCTCTAGCCCGCCAAACTGTGAAAAAACATCACCCGGCGTCTGAACGGGCTGCATGATGGCACCGTTCTGATCCGTCGTCCCATATGTGGCAAACGCCTCGGTCGTCGCCGGGGTCCAGACCGGAAGCGATATCTCAGCAGCGTCGTTATACGCACCCGAAGTAACGGCGAACTGGAACCTTGCTGTTCCCGCCTTCATTGCTGAGATCGGAAAACGTACCTCGGCACGGTCGTTTGCCTTGACCACGACACGCTTACCGGACTGGACCGCAAGCGTCCCGCTTGCAACGCCGCCCGCGGCGTCCAGGAGCTCTGCATTCGTTGCCCTGATCGCGACATCGACAGCCATGTCCTTGTCGGTTTGGTTCTGAACAACGACCGGCAGATCGACCTTGTCACCAAAGTTCATAAACCGGGGTGCAGAAGGGCGGACCATCAGCGGCTGTTTTGCCGTGATCGTCGATTCGATCTTTCCAAACCGTTTACCAGTGTCAACTGAGACCGCGGTGATGCGGTAACGGGTCAGGTTGTCGGGGAGCTTTATATCGACGGTTGCTCGCCCGCTCGAATCTGTTTTAACCGTTGGTGAGAACAGTGCGAGGGCGTTGAAGTTTTCACGGATTGCGATAGGTGCGCCATCCTCGCCGAGAAGACCTGAACGGAAGTTCGTAACTTCCTGGCCGTCTACAATGAAGGTGTTTTCCGCTCCTGATGCGCCATCGACTTGAAAGCCTCCGGCCCCAGCTTCGGCCCGTGCGCGGGGAGCCAATTGTGCCGATTTAACCAAGCCCCCGGTTGCCCCCCCGAATTCGGCATCAAAACCTGCTGGCGGCGGGGGCGGTGACTTTACATCTTTTGGATTGCCCAAGAGTATGTCCTTCCGCAAATGATAATCCGACACACCGGTTCCCCGTGCTGTATAAAACGTATCCATCGGATCACCGATCACATACTTGGCGAGAGCAAGTACGCTTTCGTCAACCACGACGATCGCCACTTCGCTGTCACCGACCGGTTCGCCGCGCCAGTCCTTGACCTCAACGTTCACTTTGGTCGTACCACCCGGCGCGAGGGTTGTGTCAAGAGGCTCGGCCGATACGCTCAGCTTCCGGGAAGCGGTCGAGATCGCCAGGGCCATGGTGCCGCTCGCAAACGCCGGGCGCGTTCCCAACTTAACGTCGATCTCGCCCTTATCGTCGGTCCGGGGTGAGGCGCCGACCAGATCTACCTGCGCAGTTATATTTGGCAAGTATTCTTCGTCGAGCGGTATCTTAAGCGTGATCGACGAGTCCTTCATCGTAAACCGCTCGGTTTTGACCAAACCCTCGCGGCGAAGTGTCAGCACACCCTCGGCCGGCGTGAATGGCGAGATGACAAGCAGCTCAGCGACATCACCGGGAACAAAGTCCCTCTTGCTTGGGATGATCTGCACTTCTTCTTTTTCCACATTACGGTTTGGCGGTGTTTTGCCGCCCGGCACCCAGATCGTCATCTGGCTTTCGTTAAACCGTTCCCTATCGTCCATTACGGTCGCCGTGATCGTGTATCGCCCACCGGCCTTGGCCACAAAGCTGCATTTTTGAACGGTCGCGGCGGAAGTGATGGTACAAGCTTGCTCATCGATCGTTATTTCCTTCCACGAGCTCTTGTCGTAGGCCCAGTCCTTTAACACCGCTTTGATCTCCGCGTTTTTTCCGGCGACCAAGTTACCATCGATGTCCGCGACGATCGACTCGATCTCGATCTTCTCGCCTTTTTGAACAAATGTTCGGGGCGTCTTAATACCGATATAAAGATCAGCCGGGTGGACCAGCAATGACGTTGAGGACGACCACGTCTGCCGATTCACGTCCTGTACCGCTGACGAAGCAGTGATCGTGTAAGGCCGCGGCGGGTTGACCGATTCAAAATCGATCTTCAAAACATGCTTGCCCGCGCCGTCTGTCACGCCCTTGAACGACTGCGATGACCCTCCATATCCGCCGCGTTCGAAGCCGTACCCGCCGTAGTCGTATACCCTCCACCACGGCGTCCATGTTCCAAAGTTGAAGTCTCCGCGATTCGGCGGGGTGTAGTTGGTGGCGTTAGCGCTTACGGTCCAGTTCGTCTCAGCATTGCCGAGGCCGCCGCCCGCATAATATTTCGCATCGACCGAGACCATTGCATTGCCGCCGACAAAGTGCGGAGCCTCGGTGTCTACCCTCGCGGTAACCTCAAATTCGGGCCGCCTAAACTCCTGTATCTGGAATTGATGTGAATGGTCGGGGGACGTACCGCCAACCGGCGTAAATTCGATACGTGCCTGCCCCAGATTTACGTTGTCCGCCAGCGTGAACTTGAGGTCGAATCCGCCGAACGGGTTCAGTACGACGCTTCCTTTACCGATCTCATTTCCCCGCGGATCCTTTGCGGCCCAGGTGTAGTTGAGCGGTTCGCCGCCGAGGCCTTCGACATCGCCAAGCTTGCCGGCGGTGATCTTCCTGATATAGCCCTTTACCGAAACTTCCTCTTTCGGCTTGTACATCTTTCGGTCGTCAAAGACAAACCATCGGAGGGCATCGGCCGCCTCCTTCTTATGCCAATTGCCGCTGCCCTGCCAATAATAGTCTGTATTCTCCGGCAGAAAAGCGGTGTCCTTACCGCGTTTTGCGATGAGCAGATCCTGGCCCTTAGTCGAAGAAGTGTCGGGCAGTTCGAGGCGAAGCATGCCGCTGTCGCCCGTACGAAGTGTTTGGGCAGGGGCTATGGTTTCAGTGTTTACGGCGGTCCCGTCCGCCTCGACGGACTGGACCTCGTTGGCGTTAGGGCCGCCTCGTGTGCCCGCAACCCATTCCCACAGTTGGCCAAGCAGGCCTAATTCCGGCTCGATAGGCTCCGAGTTCAGGCTTAGGCTTTTCGGATCGCCGTTCGGGAATATCTCGAGATCGACCCCGGCAAGCGGCCTGCCGGTCTTGAGGTCCGTTGCAAAGCCGATCAACTCGGTATTATCGACAAAGGCGTCGAGACCTATCTGTGTGGCCTGGAGCCATGTGAAGATGCGCGTGCGGTCGTACTTGTCCCGTTTGACTGTCGGCTCGATATCGACGATGACATTACCAAATGCTCCATCAAGTGCCGGGTTTATGTCGATGCGGGTCTCGACCATCTCGTCGGGGGTGCTCTGTATGTTAACGGCCTTATCAAAGACCAGCCTGCCCGGGATCGCCGGGCGCTGATTGTCATCGTAATTGAGACGACGCACGTATTCCTGAAACTGATGCCAATCGGCGGGAGCGACCTTGTATAGACGGACCTTTACCACGTTGTGATTGGTCGAATAGATAGAGAACGATGGCTTCGAGTTCGGATCCAGAACGTTCATGAATCCGCCCTGGGCGTAGAGGTTCTGTGCAACGGAGCCAACCTTGATCGTTGCCGATACGTTCTGGCCGAGGGACTGGCCAAAAACGTCCGAAATGGAGCTATCCACCGTTATCTTGTAGGTCGTACGCCCTTTTTTGTAACCCTGAATATAGACAGTATTGCCCGACGGGTAGATGTTCAGCCCCTCAACAGCGGGTTCGATCGTCACCATCTCCTTGGTGAACTTCGCTGCATCGATGGCGTTATTAAATTGCAGGTGCCAGTTCTCGAACGGAGTGCAGTTCTTGTTGTTTTGCCATCCGCAATAGGCCTCTCCAAACTTGAGCGGGCTGTATGTCTGAAACGTGAAACTCTGTGCCGCGGTTGTCCTGATCGGCCCTTCGGCCGAAGGGGTCCCCTTGCCCACCGATAC
>JBBQGO010000146.1:0-6410 GCA_038323125.1 Pyrinomonadales bacterium | reverse complement strand
ACCAAACAAACTCACCGCCAATTTCTCTTTGATCTCCGAATCCAGTTACTTCGCCCTTCAATCCGACGTGAACGTTGCCGCTTCTGTCGGTCGTCCTCGATCTAAACTCCAAGTTGTCGACCTGCACCGAATTATGAAGTTTTTTTTCGAGTTCACGGTTTAACTTCTCGTTGAACATTGCATATCGAGCGGTTCCGAGTAAGCCGAACGCTTTAATGAATTCAAGCCGGGAAACACTGACTTTCATAGATAGACCTCAGATCACACTTTGAAATTTTTCTTCAACCGCTGCCAAACCTCAAAATACTCGTGCTGCAGTTGAGATGTTTCCATCGCGAGTCTTGTTGGGCGGATGATATAGCGTGATTCGAACATGAACGCCAGCGTACCTTCGAGCTTCTGTGGTTTGAGCTCGGCATTCAATGCTTTCTCAAACGCGTCGAGGTCCGGTCCATGAGCAGACATTTGGTTATGCAGTGAACCGCCGCCAGGCAAAAAACCTTCCTCCTTGGCATCATAGGCCCCATAGATAAGGCCCATATATTCGCTCATCACATTGCGGTGATACCAGGGCGGGCGGAACGTGTTCTCGGCAACGAGCCAACGATCCGGAAAGATCACAAAATCGCAATTGGCAACACCCGCTTCGCATGATGGCGAGGTAAGTACTGTAAAGATCGACGGATCGGGATGATCGAATGAGATCGAACCTATCGTATTAAATCGGCGCAGGTTGTATCGATAGGGTGCGTAGTTGCCGTGCCAGGCGACCACATCGAGAGGCGAATGGTCGATAGGGCAAGACCAAAGATTGCCGCCAAACTTTGCAACCAGTTCCATTTCGCCCTCGCGGTCCTCAAACCATGCGACCGGCGTTTCAAAATCGCGTGTATTGGCCAGCCCGTTTGCACCGATCGGCCCCAGATCGGGTAGTTTGAAGTGCGATCCGTAGTTTTCACAGATATAGCCGCGTGCCTCATCTTTGCCCAACTCGACCTTAAACCTGATTCCTCGGGGCAGCACCGCGATCTCGCCGGGGCCGATCTGCATCGCACCGAGCTCAGTCAAGATCCCGAGCCGCCCCATCTCGGGCACGATCATCATCTCGCCGTCAGCGTTATAAAAATAGCGGTCACCCATGCCCGTGTTGCACGCGTAAATATGGATGGCGATACCCGTCTGAGAAAACAGGTCGCCATTCCCGGCGATGGTAGTGATACCATCGATGAAATCCGTTGGCTGGGCAGGCAACGGCAGCGGATCCCATCTTAGCTGGTTCGGCGTGGTAACGATCTGGTCAAACGGCGACGATCTGAACTGACGGTTGTCTATCCGTTTGAAAGGTTTGTGGGTAACACTCGGCCTGATGCGGTATGTCCACGTTCGTTTGTTAGAAGCTCGAGGCACCGTAAACGCGGTTCCCGAAAACTGCTCAGCATAAAGGCCGAGAGGAGCTCTCTGAGGTGAATTCCGCCCAATAGGCAAAGCACCTTCTACAGCCTCGGTAGCGAATTCGTTTCCAAAACCTGTCTGGTATTTTAAGTCCATACGATTCTTTACAAGTTTGCAAAGATAACAGGACGATAGTATCGTGATTGCGCTTGGTTTGCACTCGCATTGACCACACGAATTAAAGAAAGCGGTGTCGGACTTTGTGGACGACATACAGTATTGTCAGTCCAAGGCGTGTTATCAATATGAAAAAATTCGCGATAATCTTTTGGTTTCTTGCACTCTCCACATCAGCACAGAACAACGCATCGGATTCGGAAGCCCGACAGCGTATATTTCGGACGTACGGATATTGTTACAGTCAACAGATAAGCGCCGAACAAATAAAGAACGAATTTCCCGCGCTCAACATTGCTATGTTGGAGGCTGAAGCGGCTTTCAATGTGACGTTCGGGAAATCGTGCAAGGCTGTCGCCGAATTGTTTAACCATGGCGTACGCCAAGAAATGAACAAAAAAATCAATGAATTGTTTCCGCATTCCATAATTACGGAAATGATTGCCCGTGATTTTATAACCAGGATCCAGTCTCGCGCTAAAGGTGATATCGAGTCGCCAGTTAAGGAAACACTTTTGACTTTCAATCCTGACTTTATCATAAGTCCCGGTTTGGAATTTGTGAGAGGTTTTA
The DNA here is from genome assembly GCA_038323125.1 of Pyrinomonadales bacterium. Classification (GTDB taxonomy): domain Bacteria; phylum Acidobacteriota; class Blastocatellia; order Pyrinomonadales; family Pyrinomonadaceae; genus OLB17. The sequence goes on along the minus strand of JBBQGO010000146.1, from coordinate 4,268 downwards.
CCAGGAAGTACAGTACACTAGGCCACCCGAAGGCGAAAGGTCTTCACCTCGAAATCAAAGTACCTATGAGTTGGGTATCGAGGGAAGGAAGAAGGCCCAATATTGTCCAGTTCTTTGAAGCAAAATACGGGGGTGAGGATCCAGCGATGATTGTGATGGTGCGAGACTTTCCTGCTCCGGTGGGAGGCCGTGTGACACAAAAAGATATTGACTCGCTTTTTTCGATAGATCAACTCAAGGATTTCATTCCTGACGAAGCTACCCTGCTAGAGAGCAAGCCAATTGTTTGGGAAGGCCAAAAAGGCGGGATGTGGGTTTATGAAATGAGCGGAGACCGGTTGGATATCAAAGTAATAATGCGTACTATGCAATACCTTACGATTTACAATAACAGGATGATCAGTTTGCAATTCTCGACCGGTGGCTTGCCGGAGAAACGAAAAGATTGGGTAGCTGAGTTTGAAAAGAATCGACCGCTATTTAATTTGATCGCCAATTCATTGGTGATCATGGACAAATATAAAAACTAGAAAAGTTTGAACAAAAGGGAGGGAACATATGAACTCGCTTGTACTGCAGTTTACGAATTACGTTAGTGGTCGAATGAGTCGTAAAGACTACTGGCTATTCGCCATCGGCATGGCGGTTCTCGCCATGATCATTAATTCGATTGGAGCTTCACGGGACAAAAACCCTGCTCTTGACATACTTCCTTATTATTTTTGCGTTACTGTTTTATTCATAGTCATGTCGGCGCGGAGACTGCACGACACAAATAACAACGGCTGGCTCGCTTTACTTCACGTGATACCGTGCCTGGGCCCACTGCTTCTATTTTTCTATATGATTCAGGCCGGAGATGTTGGTGAAAACCAATACGGCCCTGACCCTTACGATGTCATTGACCAGGATATCTAACCGACCCTGGTCACTATCGATGCGGGAGACGAGGGCCTCAACCTGCTCAGGAAAAGTATGATCGACCTGGACGGCGATGCCGATACCCCCAGCGTCATTGACCATCTGAGCAGTCTCGTTAATAGTTTCGGGGCGGTCCATCTCGGAACGTTCGCCATCGATGCTGCGGCCTGTGCAATAGCCGGTCGCACCCGCCGCACCAAGTTCTATCGTAATCCCGCGGCCCGCTCCGCGGGTAGCTCCTGCGACCAGCGCTACTTTCCCCTCCAGCCGTTTATTCATTTGCGTGTGCTGACTCCCGCGATAATTTACGCCATGTTGTAACACCGCACTCGGGGCATTTCATCCTGTTGCAGCCGTAGTCCAGAGTCAGGATCGAGCCCCGACAAAGCGAGATCGTTCTCAGGATAGTATAAACGGTCATCCGGACGCTACGATCGCTTCAGCGTTTCTTATCCTTTATCGGCCACGCTCCATAAAACAAAAACATCCCGCCGATAACGGTCAAAAAACCGGGAAGGCTCCAAAGGCCCCAAAATCCACCAGGCTTGGCCCTATAGGCAGTTTCCGGGACATAATAAATATCCATCTGTTCGCCAGGTTCATAGCTTGTCTGTGAGTTGTTTACAGAAGCTGTCTGCTGCCCCTCAGAGATCTGAAACCTGACTTGAAGGCTATATGTTTTCAGACGAGAATTTGGCGATCCATCGGCATTGCATCTGATCACTTCGGCAACCGCCTTTTCGTGCGTCGCGATCGTTCGAATTGATTCGGACGCATGCCAAGCGGCAAATCCCAACAATAGCAGAGCGACGCTTATAAATGTTCCTCTGAGCATTAACGCGAGTGGATGCAATTTTGAGATGCTGTCGGTTATCTTTCCCATCGGTTATGTCAAACCCGAACCCTCGCACTCGAACCGGTTTACACTTTTTTTGAAAGCACGAAAACGTCATCAAACGTACCATCTCCGTTTGGAACGATCTTAACAAACTCAAAGCCCAACTTTTCCAAAACGCGTTTAGACGCCAAGTGTCGTGTATCTGCCGTGGCGGCTATGTCTTGCAGCCCCAATCCATCAATTCCGAATTTTATACAGGCCGAAGCGATCTCTGTAGCGTAGCCCCGTCCCCAATGTTCGGGAAGAATATAATACCCCAGGTCGACCTCCCGTTCCTGATCCTGATAAACAAATCCGCAGCTGCCTATTAGCTTATCAGTGGCCTTCTCGTCTACGGCCCAGCGACAAAAACCGTTTTTCTTCTCATACGCGATCGTCCACTCCAACCACGATCTGGTCTGCTGTAGGTTTTGTTGAGGCAAGTTCGTACCGACGAACTTCATTACTTCAGGATGACTCCACAGGGCAAACGCCGCGTGTAAGTCCGAGAGCTCCCAACTGCGTAAAACAAGCCGTTCAGTTTCAAGGATCACGCCCATTTACTTGGAATCCAATCGCATTTCGCAAATGTCGATGCCCGGGCCAAATCCGTCAGGCTCATGCCTGGTTAATCGAAATCTCGTAAAAGCCCTGAGTGTGTTGCGACGTGCTTATGACCAGCGGCAGGTTTCCATGACTCCGTAATGCTGCCTTGATCCGAAACTCGGTCAGATGCTTACCAAAACCTGCGCCAAGGTGGTCTTTGCGAACCATGCCCCAACACAGAGAGACCGTTGGCGGCTGAACGTCATTTACTGCAAAGCCGCCTGCACCGATCACCTCACGCCCCAACTCCATTACATAGTATTTTTCCGTAAAATCCTGCAAGAAGCCCCGCAATCCGGATTCTTCGCCCGGACCAAAATACTTGGGGATGTTTGACCTGAAGATGGCAATTACGGCATCCAGGTCAGCCGAGTGGTATTTGCTGTCTGCGTTTTACGACCAGGCCCGCGGGCAACCACGGTCAGTTCGCTCAGGTCATATTCGGGCCGCATCCAATCCTTCATTTCAGATATCTTCTTCCCCATATTTTCTGCGCTCGCGGCGAGTGGCTCTTCGAGCGCTGATGATCCTCGCTGACGAAATCCGTTCTGTGTAGGCAACGATGAAAACGCGATCGCGATCCGAAACGCCCAGTGCGAGCAAGCGCCGTTCTCATTGGCGAAACAAGTGATCATAAATTACCCCTGCGCCTCTGCTCTTCCTCGATCGAGACGAACAGTGCCTTGAAATTGCCCTTGCCGAAACCCTTGCAGCCTTTGCGTTGGAGGATCTCATAAAAAACGGTTGGGCGATCCTCGACCGGCTTTGTAAAGATCTGGAGCAGATAACCCTCATCGTCACGGTCGACCAGGACGCCGAGACGCCTGAGGTCGTCGATGTCCTCGTCGATCTCGCCTACACGCGAGGGTAACTCGTCATAATATGTATCGGGTACGGTTAGAAACTCGATCCCGTTCGCTTTCAGTTTCGCGACTGTCGATCGAATGTCACGGCAAAGAAGTGCGATGTGCTGTGCACCCGCCGAACGGTAAAAATCGATGTATTCCTGGATCTGAGATTTACCCTTTTTGCTCTCGGCGGGCTCGTTTATGGGGAACTTGATGTTGTGGCCGCCGTCGGACATGACGATCGACATCAGGGCCGAGTACTCGGTCGAGATGTCCTTGTCATCAAACGTGATGTACCGGAAAAAGCCCAGCACATCACGATAAAAGTCGCACCAGTAGTTCATCTTGCCCAGCTCAACGTTCCCGACAATATGATCGACCATCATAATGCCCGTCGGATCGCCCTCGACGTGCTGTTCGATGAACCCGGGGAGAAAGACGCCGCTGTAAGTCCTAAGCTCCCCTCCTTTCAAAGGAGGGGTGGCCGCGGCTTCCGCGGACGGGGTGGTTGCTCCGTTCCCATTCGAGCCCTTACTTACGTGCGGGCTACTGACACGATCATACGAAATGAACGAATGGATCGTGTCGCCATAGGTTGCGATCGCCGAGTGCCGAACGCTGCCGTGCTCATCCGACCGATCGTGAGGTTCGGTGATAGGCGTCGCACCTCGTCTTACAGCCTCGTGAAACGCGTGATCGGCGTCTTCGACCTGAAACGCAATATCGCGCACGCCGTCACCATGCTGCTTGATATGCTCGGCGGCAGGATGCTCAGGTGAGAGCGGCGTCGTCAATACAAAATTGATATTGACCTGCCGCATCAGATAGCTCGTCACGTCACGATTCCCAGTTTCAAGCCCCGAATACCCTGCCCGCGAAAATCCAAACGCCTTGCGGTAATAAAACTCCGCCTGCTTGGCATTGCCGACGTAAAACTCAACGTGATGTATTTTTTTTAGCCCTAAAGGATTTTGTGTGGTCATGATGATGTTATTTACCGCTCTTTTTGCGAATAT